>CAYHPT010000064.1:0-6357 GCA_964358435.1 uncultured bacterium
ACGGCGGCCTGCGTTATCTGCAGCACGGGCAGGTGGCTATTGTCTATCACTCCCTGCGGCAGCAACTGGTGCTGGCGCAGACCGCACCGCACCTGGTGCGGCGGCAGAGTTTTCTACTGCCCGTCTACCGGGGTTCGCCGGTACCGCCGTGGATGATCAGCCTGCTCGTGGCCGTCTACCACGGCCTGCGGCCGCGGCGCAGCGGGCTCGCCTACGAACACCTGACGCCGCGGGCCACCCTGCACCTGGAGCGGCTGCTCCGGCAGGACGGTCTGCTGGGCGCGCTCCTCTACCACGAGTTCGCGACGCACGATGCGCGGCTGGTGCTGGAGACGGTGCTCGCTGCCCGGGCGGAAGGCGCAGCGACCCTGAACTACGTCGGCCTGGTGGACTTCCGGGTCGGCGGCGGCCGGGTCGCCGGTGGCATCCTGCAGGATCAGCTGACGGGACAGATTCTGGACGTGCGGGCCAAGGCGGTGGTCAACGCGGCCGGGCCGTGGTCGGACGCGCTCGTGCGGACGCTGGATCCGAAACGGCACCGGCTCCGCCTGACCAAGGGCGTGCACATCATCCTGCCGCGCCATCGACTCGCGCTCTCGGTCGGGGTGAACCTCTTCTCGCCGCGAGATGGACGGGCGTTCATGGCCCGGCCCGCGGGCAACCTGGTCTTCGTCGGCCCGACGGAGACGGACTACGAGGGCGATCCCGCGGCGGCGACAGCGGAACCGGCGGACCGCGACTACCTGCTGCAAACCGTCAACGCCTACTTCCCCGAGGCGCGCCTCAGTTCCGCCGACGTCGTCGGCATGACGGCCGGGCTGCGCCCGCTCTACGCCCGGCCGGGCCGCGCCGCCGGCGAGGTCAGCCGCTCCTACGAGATGGTGTGGGGCCCGGAGGGGCTGCTCTCGGTGCTGGGAGGCAAACTCACCCTGCACCGGCTGGCGGCGCAGGAGGCGGTGCGCTTCCTGGAGCCCCGATTGGGGCACGCGCTGAGGTCCCCTAACGGCGCAGCGCCGCTGCTCCCCGGGGCACGGTGGGTGCAGCCGGCGGAACGGATCGCCGCGCAGCTGCGGGCATCCGGTGTGACCCCGGAGACCATGGAGCACCTGATGGTGACCTACGGCGGCCGCAGCGCCGCGCTGCCGGAGATGCTTCGCGACCACCCGGAATGGGGCGAGCCGGTCGTCCCGGGACTGCCGCACATCTGGGCGGAGATGCCCTTTGCGCGGGAGTGGGAGATGGCGGTCAAGCCGGAGGATTACCTCCGCCGCCGCAGCGACCTGGCCCTGATGGCGGCCGCCGCGGGGCGGGCGCTGCCGGAGACGATCGGCACGCTGTGGGAGTCTCTCTCCGCCCGGGTGCCCGTCCGCCAGTCGCGATAAGGAGATGCCGATGAGCGACGAAGCCCTGCACTTCGACGAGGCGATCAACCCCTACGGCTGTTCGCCGCGCGTCGTCGAGGCGATGGTCGCCTTCTCCCGTTCCCAGGAGTACCGCTTCTATGGGGAGGAAGCCACGGGGGAATCGCTGCGCGCCGACCTGGCCGCGCACTTTGGATTGTCGCCGGACAACTTCATCGTCTACAACGGCGCCGGCGAGGCGGTCGCCTGGATCTACATCGCCCGGCTGCTGCTCGCGCGGGGGACCCTCATCACGCCCTATCCTTCTTATGAGCGCTTCACCGGGGGGGCAAAGATCTTCACCGACCGCGTCATCGAGATCCCGCTCACGCCGGAGGACTGGTCCTTGCCCGTGGATCGGATGATCGAGGAGGGGCGGCGCCGCAAGGCGACGATCGGACTGATCAGCAACCCCAACAACCCCTCGGGGAATCTGCTGGTCGACGCGAAGGCGCTGGACGCGCTGCTCGACGGCCTCCCCGACTGCCTCTGGATCATTGACGAGGCCTTTGCCGACTACACCGGGGTGACGTTCGTGCCGTGGGTGGCCGAGCGGCGGAATCTCGTCGTGCTGCGGACGTTCTCCAAGGCCTACGGGCTGGCCGGGCTGCGCGTCGGCCACGCGGCGGCGCACCTCGCCGTCGCCGAGCAGTTGGGCCGCTTCCGCATCCCCTGGGGCGTGGACTCCATGGCGCTGGTGGCCGCGCAGGCGGCGCTGGCGGACCAAGCGTATCTCCAGGAAGTTGTGGCGCGAATTCATGCCGATTGTCGCGCGTTCCAGGCCGCGATCGCCCGCGTGCCGCACTTCGTCCCCCGACCGGGGGAGGCTAACTTCTTCCTGGTGCGCATGGAGGGGGTCGATCCGGCGCGCGTGAACGCCCACCTGGCGTCCCACGGCGTGCGGGTGCGCACGCGGCCGGACATGCCCGAGTACATCCGGGTCACCGCCATGACCCCGGAGCTGAACAACCGCTTCGTCGATATCCTCAGCCTGCCCTAAAGTTCCCGCAACATGCCCCGCGGACAACGCGGGGCGCATGCGTCATTCGAAGGAAATCCCCGTTCGTGCGGGCAGGGATCGCCGGGCAGGCAGCGAACATACAGACACAAGCCCGAGCCAATCTACCTGAAAATTTTCCGGCGACGCTCGAGGGACGTCATTGCGGAGCGGCGCGGGTGTTTCCGGAGCCTGCGTTCTCCTGCGGCGGGTCCGGGGCGGTCATTCGAGAGCGGAAAGGGGCTGATTGTCATCGGCGACGCCGGCGAGAAGCCGATCACGATCAAAGAAATCACCGTCGATCCCCCCCTCATCCCTGATTACGGCACCGCGCGGATTACGATTCACGCGCGCAGCGCGCGGGGCTGGCCGCTGGAGTTTGAAGTGGCGGCGAGCGAGGGGTCGGTCGAACCGACGGACGAGCCGAACGTCTTCCTCTGGCACGGCCCGAAGAGCCCGCGCCGCCGGCGCACCGTCCTGGGGAGGCGGGCCCGGGCGAGCACGACCCGGCAGCGGTAGCCTCCTAGTCCGCCAGCACAATCCGGCCAGCGCTCATATCCGTGACCCGGGCGAGCGCCTCCACCGGCACGCCCAGCGAAGCCAGGGCCTCCCGGCCGCCCTCGAAGGTCTTCTCGATCACCGTCCCCACGCCGACGATCGTCGATCCGGCCGCTTCCGCCAGGCGGGCCAACCCCAGAATGGTCTGCCCGGTGGCCAGGAAGTCGTCGACGATGAGGACGCGCTCGCCGCGGGAGAGGTATTCGGGAGAGACGATCAGTTCGACCGTGCGGCCCTTCGTGTGGGAAGGGGCCAGCGTGAGGAAGACCTGATCCGGCATGGTGATCGGGCGCGTCTTCCGCGCGTAGACGCAGGGCACGCCCAGGTGCAGCGCGGTGGTGAGGGCCGGGGCGATCCCGGAGATCTCCGCGGTGAGGACCTTGGTCGCCCTCACTCGAGCAAAGCGCGCCGCGAGTTCCCGGCCGCAGGCGTCCATCAGCCCGGGGTCCACCTGGTGGTTGATGAACCCGTCGACCTTCAGAATCCCGCTGCCGAGGTTCCGTCCTTCCTGCAGAATGCGCTCCTTCAGGGCGTGCATGCCCACCTCCGGAATCGGTTCCCTTCGTTCGACAGGCGCGCCGCAGCCCCCTCGGCACGATCCCGTGGGCCGTGCGCCTCCGCCTGCCGAGTTTAGCGCACAAGGGCGAGGATGAGTTTGATGTACTCCAAGACGACCGACTCGGTGTCCTGTTCGCGCGTCCACCAGGCCACCGGGCTGAAGATATCATTCTGCACCGGGAAGACGCGGATGTCCACGGGCGATCCCGCGAACGTCTTGCGGAAGAGATACCGTGTCCGGCGGGTATGGTAGGAAGACGTCACGATGATGGCGCGGCCTACGCCCCGGCCCTCCAGCATCGGCCGCAGGTTGCGGGCCTGCTCAGCGGTACTGGTCGACCCTGGCTCGAAGAGCAGCGCCGCTGCCGGGATCCCGTGGGCCAGGGCCTGGCGCCGCAGGAGTTCGGGGATGGAAATCCCCATCATCTCTTCTCCGCCGGAGAGCAGCACGACCGGCGCATATCCTTCTTGATAGAGATCGGCCGCCTGGCGGACGCGCTCGTCGCGCCGGCCGCCGGAGAGGACCACGATCACGTCGGCCTTCTCCAGGGGATCCTGGACGATGAGGAAGCGGGCGGCCGCGGTGAGCAGGGGCTGGTGGAACGCTACCAGCAGCAGCACGAGACAGGCGAGGAGGATGATCGCCCGCAGAAAGGCGCGCACGGGGGAAGAGTTCGCTCCCGGCGAAGAGAATTCCTCAGCGGGTATCCCATCTGTCTGAAGGGCGGATTGCGGGGCGTGCATCCCTACGATGCATTGATCATCGGCGCCGGCCACAACGGCCTGGTCACCGCAGCCTACCTGGCCCGCGCCGGCCTGCGGCTGCTGGTGCTGGAGCGCCGGCCGGTCGTGGGCGGGTCTTGCGTCACCGAGGAGGTGTGGCCGGGATACCGTGTATCTACGGCGGCCTACCTCTGCGGGCTGCTGCAGCCGCGTATCATCAACGACCTTGAGCTGGGACGCTTTGGCTACGAGATCCTGCCCAAGGATCCCGCGTTCTTCAGTCCCTTCCCGGACGGCCGCCGGCTCTTCATCTGGCGTGACGATCAGCAGCCGGCGGCGGAGATCGCCCGGTTCTCCAGGGCGGACGCGCAGCGCTACGCCGAGTACGAAGCGTTCCTGGCGCGCCTGGCTTCGTTCGTCGCACCGTGGCTGCTCAGCACGCCCCCGAACCTGCTGCGCCGGACGCGGTGGGACCTCTGGCAGTTGGGACGGCTGGGCCTGCACACCCTGCGGCTGCCCCCGCGGACGCTGGCGCAGGCGCTGCGCATCCTCACGCAAAGCGCGCGGGACTTCCTCGACGGCTGGTTTGACTCGCCGGAACTCAAGGCGGCGCTGGCCACCGACGGCGTCATCGGCGCCCGCGGCGGGCCGTCCACACCCGGCACGGCCTACGTGCTCTTCCACCACTGCATGGGTGTCGCCGCGGGCAAGGCGGGGTTGTGGGGATTTGTGCGCGGCGGGATGGGCGCGATCAGTGAGGCGCTGGCCGCCGCCGCCCGGAGGCACGGCGCGGAGATCCGCACCGGCGCGGAGGTGGCGCAGCTCCTGGTCCGTGGGGGGCGAGCGCGCGGCGTGGTGCTCGCCGGCGGAGAAGAGATCACGGCGCGCGTGGTCATCTCCAACGCCGATCCAAAGCGCACGTTCCTGCGGCTCGTGCCGCCGCAGTACATCGACGCGGAGTTCCGGCGCGAGGTGGCGGCCATCCGCATGGCGGGCGTCTCGATGAAGGTGAACCTGGCCCTCGACGGCCTGCCGGACTTCCCCGCGGCTCCGGGCACCAGGCCGGGCCCGCAGCACCGTGGCACCATCCACATCGGGCCGTCGATGGAGTACATCGACCGCGCCTGGGAGGACGCCCGCGCCGGCCGGCCGTCGCGCGAGCCATTTCTCGAGGTCACCATCCCGACGACCTACGACTCGACGCTGGCGCCGCCGGGAAGGCACATCATGTCCATCTTCGTGCAGTACGCGCCGTTCGACCTGGCCGACGGATCGTGGGACCAACTGAAAGAAGCCTACGCCGACCGCGTCATCGAGACCCTGGCGGCCTACGCGCCCAACCTGCCCGGCCTCGTCCGGCACCGGCAGGTCCTCAGCCCGCTGGATCTCGAGCGCGAATTCGGTCTCACCGGGGGCGACATCTTCCACGGGGAGATGACGCCGGACCGCCTCTTCTTCCTGCGGCCGGTCCTGGGGTGGGCGCAGTACCGCACGCCGATCGCGGGGCTCTACCTCTGCGGCTCCGGGACGCACCCCGGGGGCGGGGTGATGGGCGCCCCGGGGTACAACGCCGCGCGCGAGATCCTCAGCGACTGGCGCCGTGGCGGCAGGGGCTTCGCGCGTGGGGCGAGAACGGGTGAAGTATGGTGAAGATCCTGGTCTGGGCGCGCAAGAAGGCGGAGACGAGTGCGGAGGAATTCCGCGCCTACTGGACGGGGCCGCACGCCGACCTGGCGCGGCGGATGTACTCGCACCTCGTCGGATATGTGATCCACCCGGTGACGCGGGCGCCGCGCGGGCAGACACCGCTCTTTGACGGCGTGGCCGAGATGACCTGGGCGTCGCGCGAGGACTTCGACGCCGACGTGCGCTCGCCCGCGGCGCAGCCGGTCATCGACGACCTGGCGACCTTCACGTCGGAGACGGGCACGCTCTTCGTCGACGAACACGTCGTCGTGGGATAACGCGCGCCGAACGCCTGGACACCTCTTCCGCGTCCGGTATAATGAACAACTGGCACGGGGGCCGTTAGCTCAACAGGCAGAGCAGGGGCCTCTTAAGCCTCGTGTTGGGGGTTCGAGTCCCTCACGGCCCTCCAGTTCCGATGGCCAGTGCTGCCCG
>CAYHPT010000065.1:0-2363 GCA_964358435.1 uncultured bacterium
CGGCGATCAAAATTGACCCGCCCTGCTGAGGCCTAGGCGCGGAGCAGCGCTGCCCGCGCACCCGGGGTGCCGTCCAGATCAAAGGCGATGACCTTCACGCCTGTGGGTCTGGCGCGGGACCGGCCTCCGCGATGACGGCGTCCGCCTCAATCTCCACCAGCATCTCCGGCGTGATCAGCCGGCTGACCTCAACCATCGTGGTAGCCGGTCGGACGGAGCCGAAGAATTCGGCGTGGGCTTTGGCGATCTGCGGCCAGTCGTCGATGTTCGTCACGTAGATCCGCGTGCGCACGACGTCGCTCAGCGCTGCCCCCGCGGTGCGCAGAGCCGTCTCAATGTTCCGCAGCGTCTGCACCGCCTGCGCGTAGGGGTCGCCCGCGCCGACAATCTTCCCCGCGGCATCAGTCGCGGTCGTCCCGGAGACGTGGACCGCGGACCCGACGCACACGGCGCGCGAGTAGCCGACGATCGGTTCCCAGGGTGCGCCGCTGCTAATGTTGCGCCGCTTCATCGCGTTGCCGCCTCTCCGCGATAGGCACCGCATCCGGGATGCGGATGGGATCCCCGACGCGGATCATCCCCGCACCAAGGATCTGCGCCCGCAGCCCGCCGCGGTGGATCAGCCCCTGCCTGACGCCCGGCTGGGCCAGCCGCTCGAGGTGGCCGCAGGGGTCGCAGAGGCGCAGGCCGCGCAGCGTGACCTCCCCGACGGTAAACTCCCGGTTGACCAGGTGATTCAAGGCGACCCCGCGGGTAACGATGTTGCGCCGGCTCTCGCCGGGCGGCAGGACGATGCCGTAGTCGCGCTCCAGGGCCTCAATCGCTTCCAGTTCGATCAGCGTCACGTCGCGGTCCGGGGAGGGCTTGTACGAGTAGGTCCCCGTGGCGCTCCAATACCGATCCCCCTCCAGACCCCGGCCGGGGACGGCGCGGACAGCCTCCACCGCCTTCATCGGGGCGGCGGCGACCGGCGCTATATGAATGGAAACAACATATCCGGATACGGCCGGCTCTCCTTTCCCTTCCCCCATGCTGAGGAGGCTTCTCCACGGCGCCCGCCGGCCCTACCGCCGCCGGCGACGCTAGGACTACGGACAGCAGGCCGTGGGCACACAAGAAATGGGGTCGCGGGAAGCACCTCACCGATCAGAGCAAACCCGGAGCGATCCGGGGACGCAAAGCCACAGGACCCTCTGGGTCAGCTGGGTTGCCGGGAACACGAGGCAGCCCTCTTTCTTCTTCACCCACGGGGAGGACGGCGGTGGCAACCAGTTCTCCGGAAACGGGCGGCGGGAAGCCCGAGCCCCAGATGCGCGCCGAGGATGCCTTCCTTCTTCTCGACGGCCTGCGCCGCACCCAGCCCTCCGGTCCATCCCAGGTCGTCCTCTGCGCCCTGGGCCTCACCCGCGAGGGCACACCACACCCCCTGGCCCTGCGGGTCGTGCCGCAGGAAGATGAGCGGGCCTGGCGCGTGCTGCTGCGGGACCTCCAGGTCGACGGCATCGGTCCCGACCTGCTGCTAATCTGTTCCGACGGTCATCCCGCGCTGATCAAGGCGATTCACGTCACCTACCCGGAGACGCCGGTGCAGATCAGCGTCGCTCACCGGCTGCTGGCACTGGCCCGCAAGGTGGACGCGCGCCGGCGGGCCGCGTGTCTGGCGGAGGCCCGCAAGATCTTCGCCGCGCCCGACCGTATCGCGGCAGTGGCGCTCTTCCGCGAGTGGCACGCCCGCTGGCTCAAGCAGGGTGAATTCGCCGTCCGCGGCCTGGAGGCAGACCTGGCGTCCTGTCTGACATTCTATCGTTTCCCATCGTACCTCTGGAACAAGATCCGCACCGTCAACCTGGTGGAGCGGGTCTTCCGCGACGCCCGGCGCACCGCGCCGCCGGCGGCGCTCGCCACGACTGAGGAGTGGGAGGAAGGCGTCGGGAGTGAAGAGCCGCCACGGGCCAATGGCGAGCCGGTCCTGTGGAACGGCCAGACAGCGGCCGCCTTCGCGGACGGGGATGTACCGCCCGGCCCCGCGCCGGAGGCACAGTCCGCCGCAGGCACTGCACCCGCCGAAACGACGCCGCCCCCAGAGGAACCGCCGGAGGCACGGGAACCGGAGGCCATCGTGCTGCACGTCTCGCACCTGCGGGAAACCGAGGCGGTGGTATTGCATGTCCCGCCTGCCGAGGCCCCCGAGCCAGCCGACGCGGGGCGCAGGATGCTGAACCTCGCCAGCGATGAAGCCTTCGCGCAGTGGCTGCAGGTCTACCGTCGCCAGGCGATGCGCATGAAAGTTGTGCTGGCGTTCACCTCCGCGGCCGGTCTGATTACCGGCTTTGTCCTCTCGCTCCGCTAGTCTCTACCCTTCC
>CAYHPT010000065.1:2373-4621 GCA_964358435.1 uncultured bacterium
GTCCCGCGCCCACCGCCAGACTGATGACGTCGAATCGGCAGGGAACGCCCGTCAGTCCGTGCGCCGCCAGGAAGTAGCGGGCCAGGCGGAGCAGGCGGTGGCGTTTCTGCGGCGCCACCGCCTCCGCACCACTCCCTGCCCGTGATCCGCGGCGCGTCTTCACCTCGACGAAGACGACCACGCCGTCTTCCTCCGCCACCAGGTCCAGTTCACCAAGCGGGCAGCGGTAGTTACGGGCCAGAATACGGCACCCCCGGCGGCGAAGGTAGTCTTCGGCCACCGCCTCGCCGCGCCGGCCGAGCCGCTGCCGTCCCTGCGTCACAGCAGAAAGATCGGCGGTTGAGCCCGCGTTTACGGTGTCCGGCCGAGGGTCAGTGGATGGGGGGGGTCGCGGGTAGTCGTTAGGCCAGGGCGGCGAAGAGTTCCTGCTGGAAGAGCCGCATCGGCAGGAACGAACGGCGGTGCACCGGCGAGAAGCCGTAGCGCCGGATCGCGGCCAGGTGCGCGGGCGTGGCATAGCCCTTGTGCAGCGCAAACCCGAACTCCGGGTAGCGGGCGTCCAGATCACGCATCACCCGGTCGCGGGTCACCTTGGCGACGATGGAGGCGGCGGCGATCGAGGCGCACTGCGCGTCGCCATCGACGATGGCCGTCTGGGGGAGAGCGAGACCGGTACGGTAGCGCCCGTCGATCAACAGGAAATCGGGCCGGGGCGCCAGCTGCGCGACGGCGCGGCGCCAGGCTAGTCGCGTGGCCTGCAGGATGTTCACGCGGTCGATCTCCGCCACGTCGGCCAGGCCGATCCCCACGCGGGCGCCGCTCGCCAGAATGGCTTCGTAGAGCCGAATTCGTTCCTCCGGCCGCAGGGTCTTCGAGTCATTCAGCCCGGCGAGCAGCTCCTCCCCGGGGAGAATCACCGCCGCCGCTACCACCGGTCCCGCCAGCGGTCCGACTCCCGCTTCATCTACGCCGGCGATGCGGACGTACCCCTCGGCGCGGCGCGCGCGCTCCACTGCAAACAGACTCTCCAGCCGCTGCCGTTCGCGCCGCTGTCGCTCCCGGGCCCGCTGCACCTGCGCCACCAGCCGGCGGACCCCCGCCCGGCCGTCGGCCGCCAGGAGGGCCAGCCACTTCTCGTCGGGTTCCCGCTCGCGCAGGAGCGCGGCAATCTGGCGAATCGTGAGCGTCGCCGTCCCGGCCAGGAGCGCGCCCTCTAGCGAACCAGCCCCACGCGCGGCAGCGGCCAGTAGACGAGGAGCGCCTTGCCGACGACGTTCTCCGCCGGGACGAAGCCGAAGAAGCGGCTGTCTTCGCTGTTGCACCGGTTGTCCCCCAGGACGAAGTACTGCCCCTCGGGCATTTTCTTCGGTCCGTAGCTGCTGGTGCAGGCGCGGTCGCCGCCCGGCAGCGGCGTCGGGTAAAGTTCGCTCAGGGGTTTCCCGTTGATCAGGACCAGTCCCTCCCGCAGTTCCACGCTCTCCCCGGCGAGGGCGACCACCCGTTTCACAAAATCGCGGGAGGGACTGAGCGGAAAGCGGAAGACGATGATGTCGCCCCGGCGGATCGGGCCGAGGCGGTAGGAGAACTTGCTTACCAGGATGCGGTCGCCGATCTGCAGCGTCGGCTCCATGGAGCCGGACGGGATGTAGAAGGCCTGCACGACAAAGGTGATGATGATCAGGCTGAGGACGGCGGCGAAGATGCTGGCATCGAGCGTCTCCAGGATGGAGCGCCGCCACGTGGACCGCAGGACGCCGACGCGGGAGACGACGAGGCGCACGACCAGCAGCCCGGCCGAAAGGATCAGGATGAGGGTCGGGATGTTGACCGGCAGCCGGTCAAACCAGTCCAGCCGCATCGAAGCCGGGCCCTAGCGCTGTTCCTTAATCCGGGCCGCCTTCCCCACCTTCCCCCGCAGGAAATAGAGCTTGGCCCGCCGCGCCTTCCCCCGGCGGACGACGTCGATCCGCTCCACGCGGGGGGAGTGCAGCGGGAAGGTACGCTCCACGCCGATGCCGTGGCTGACCCGGCGTACGGTGAAAGTCTCGCGGCGGCCGCCGCCCTTGCGGGCGATGACCACGCCCTCGAAGGCCTGGATGCGCTCGCGCCCACCCTCCGTGACCTTGATGTGCACGCGCACCGTGTCGCCAGGCGTGAAGGCCGTCACCTTGCTGCGCAGCCCCTCCCGGTCCACCATCGCCAGCTTATCCATCAGCCATCACCGCCAGCTTAGCCATCAGCCATCACC
>CAYHPT010000065.1:4721-6348 GCA_964358435.1 uncultured bacterium
CCATCGCCAGCTTATCCATCAGCCATCACCGCCAGCTTAGCCATCAGCCATCACCCGTTTCCCGCACGTCACCGACGTGCCATTATAGCAACTCTTCCCGCTCGATTTCTGCGAGCAGTCGCCGGTCCTCGTCGCTGAGGGCCTCCCGGTTCAGCAGGTCGGGCCGGCGCCGCCGCGTCCGCCGCAACTGCTCCTTACGCCGCCAGCGGCGGATGGCCTCGTGGTGTCCGGACAGCAGGACCTCCGGCACGCGCATCCCCCGGAACTCCGGCGGGCGGGTGTAATCCGGAAAATCCAGCAGGCCGCCGCTGAAGGACTCCGCGGCCACGGACTGCTCGTCGCCCACCACCCCGGGCACGAGTCGGGCGACGCCGTCGACGATCACCATCGCCGCCAGTTCCCCGCCCGAGAGCACGTAGTCGCCGATGGAGACCTCCTCCGCGCCCAGCCCCTCCGTTACCCGCTCGTCGATCCCCTCGTAGTGGCCGCAGAGGATCAGCAGGTGGGGCTCCTGGCTGAACTCCCGCAGCACCGCCTGCGTCAGCGGCCGTCCCTGCGGCGACGGCAGCAGGATGCGCGGCTCGCTGCGCGTCTCCTTCCGGATCGCCTCCACCGCGGCGAAGAACGGCTCCGGCTTCATCACCATCCCCGGGCCGCCCCCGTAAGGAGTGTCGTCCACCTGGCGGTGCCGGTCTGTGGTGAAGTCCCGCAGGTCGTGCACGTGCACCTCCAGGACACCCCGCTCCCGCGCCCGTCCGACGATGCTCCCCTCGAGCGGGGTGAAGGCCTCCGGGAAGATCGTGACGATGTCGATCCGCATCGCATCAACCGCAGCGGGTCAGCGGAGCCCTTCGGGGAGCGCCACCACCACTTCGCCCCGCTGCGGGTCCACGGCGCGCACCACCTCCCGCGTCGCCGGGATCAGCACCTCGCCACTTTCGCCTTCCACGCGGTAGACGTCGTGCGCCGCAGTGCGCAGCACCTCGGTCACGGTCCCCAGCGCTTCGCCGGACTCGGTACGCACGCGCAGTCCCACCACCTCGGCCACGTAGTAGGTCCCCTCCGGCAGCGGCATCCGCTCCTCCCACGGGACGGCGACCGCCGCGCCCTGGAGGGCGCGGGCCGCCTCCAGGTCGTCGACCCCGGCCAGCTTCAAGAGGATCAGGTCACCCTGGGGCCGCACGGACTCCACCGCCGCCTCCCGCGCCGCGCCGGCCTGCTGATCCGGTACCAGCAGCACGTGGCGCAGTTGGGCGAACCGCTCCGGGAAGTCCGTCTCCAGGCGCACCTTCACTTCGCCGCGCACGCCGTGCGGGCGCGTGATCCGGCCGATGATCAGAGGCTTGGCCTGCACCGCACCCACGCGGGACGGCCCGCCCGCGTCACTCCTCCCGCACCTCGATGATGATGCCGTCCTTGACGACGATCTCGGTCCGCCCCAGCTTCTGAAAGAGATTGTCGCCGATGTTGACCTCGGTGAAGCTCTCCACCGTCCCCTGGGGGAACTCCGCATTCAACTCCAGCGCCTCCACCTCGCGCAGCCGGGCCTGCAGTTCGGCGCGCGTAGCCTCCTGGCGCGCCCGCTCCAGTTCCAGCTGCTGGCGGATGGCGCGGGCCTGCGGCGTGA
>CAYHPT010000066.1:0-6256 GCA_964358435.1 uncultured bacterium
GACTACATCTCGGTCGCGCAGGTGAAGGCCGCAGCCGCCGATGAGGACGGGCGCATGCTGGAAGGCGAGAGCGCCCGCTGGGAGGAGGGGGGCCCCCTCGGGTATCTGGTCTCGCCGCGCGGCACCCGCGTCGAGATCCAGACCTCCAGCACGGTGATGGCGGAGTGCGATCTGGCCGTGACGGTGCCCGGCACGAACACGGCGGAGCTGGCGGCGCTGGGGGTGCCGATGTTGGTGCTCCTGCCGATGCACTACCCGGAGCTCTACCCCTTCCCCGGCCTGATCGGCTATCTGCATACCGTGCCCCTCGTCGGCAGGCCGCTGAAGCGCAGCCTGCTCCTGGCCTACTTCCGGCGCGTGCGCTACATGGCGCTGCCAAACCGCAAGCTGAAGCGGGAAGTTGTCCCGGAGCTTTCCGGCGTGTTCACGGCCGAGGAGGTCGCCGCGAAGTTGCTCGAGACCGTGAACGGTCCGCTGGAACGCGTCGGGCAGGAACTGCGCGCGGTCATGGGCCCGCCGGGGGCCGCCGAGCGCCTGGTCGACGAGATCATGGCCTATATGCGGCGCGGGGCCCCGGCGTAATCTCGACCCTTCATTCGATCACCGATGAGCTGCGCTCAATGTCAGGGGATCGAGCGGATGTTCGACCGGCGCGCCGCCGAGCGCGAGTTATCAAGATCCCCTGAAACGCGAGGGCCGGCGGCAGCGACCGCCGGCCCTGCGCACCATCGACCGTTCGCGGCTACTTCACGATGATCGTGCCGTACATGCCCTCAAAGGCGTGCACCACGCAGACGTAGACGTACTTCCCGGGCTGGGTAAAGGTCAGACTGTAGCTCTTGGGTAGGTCTGGTGGCGTGCCGGGCGGATAGAGGATACCCGAGTTCACGTAACCGGTGCCGTCGTAGGTCTTGTGCGGCGTCGGCGCGGCGACCTGCGGGTTGACCAGCAGTTTCGGCGGCCCTTGAGGCTGCGGCTCGGGGATGACGAACGCCGGCGGCTTCCCGGTTCCCCAGAACGTGACCGTGTGGATCTCAAAGGGGTCGCGCATCACCCACTTCACCGTCGTGCCCACCGGGATCACGAGCGGCTGCCGGGAGAAGCGGAAGATGGAAAAGCCGGCCTTGGGGTCGCCAATCATGGGGACGACGACCGTGGCGCCCTCGCGCTCCGTCTTCCATGCCGCCCACGCCTTCTGGCCGGCGCGAATGGCGGCGGTCTGTTCGCTCTGTGCCTGGCGCGCCACGGACGCGGGAGACCCGATGACGCGGTCCTTCACCGCCACGGTCCCCGCCATCGCCGGCCCGTGGATCAGGCACACGTACGGATAAGACCCCGCCTTGGTGAAGGTGAGGGCGTAGGCGAACTTCGCCGCGGCCTGAGGGTCGTCCGGCGGCGCGCCGGAGTTGTGATAGCCGGCGCCGTCGTACGTCTTGCCGCCCACCGGGAAGAAGACCCGCGGGTTGAAGTAGGTCTTGTTCCCTTCCTGCACCTCCACCGACGGGGGCTGCTCCCCACCCAGGAAGACGACGTTGTGGAAGCCCTGGAATTTCCAGGTGACGGTGTCGCCCACTGTGACCTCGATGGTGCGCGGGAAGAACGCGTTCGCGACGACGGAGACATCTTTGGTCCCGCCTCCGGCGATGACGGTCCAGGTGCGGGCGGCCTGCGCGGGCGGCGCAGTGGCCGCCAGCAGCGACGAAGTAAATACTGCAAGCAGAACGGGCACGAGAACTTTCTTCACGAGCATCCCCCCTTAGTTAGAAACGAGAGCCGATATTCGAGATCGGTGTGGCAGTTCCTCCGGGCAGCCGGGAAGCGGAGCGTGCGGCGAGCCTTGGCCAAGGAAGCGCCGGAGGAGGTCTAAAGGTTCCCCCCCATGGGCACATACCGGCTGCGGGGGCGACGGCCCCAACACATGGAACGGGTGCCGTTCGGTGCGTCCGGCCTCTCCCTGGTCACAAACCTTAACGAGGTCCGGTCGCCACTCCCCCGCACTAACTTTCTCGGGGCGGAGCCAAGGCTCCGCCCCTTTGCCATCTGCTATACTAGCGCTAATCCGTTATGGCACGATCGCATACCTTGACCGAGATCGAAATCCGATTGTTTGAACGGCCGCGAAAACTCCCCTTCCGCGGCCGTTCTTTCAAGACCCTCTCTGCGTTCCTGCGGCGGGAGGCCAAGCGCTCCGGTCCGTGGATGGAGCGCATCGCCAACGTGGTGGAGACCCTCGGCCGGGAGGGGTGGCGCTACCGGAGATTCACCGGCAAGGCGCTCATCCTGGCCCACCAGCGGCCAATCGACGGCGAGGAGATGCGCGCCTACCTCTCGGAGCGGTTCGGCCGGGAGGTGCTGCCGCAGATCGCCATCCGCGAACGCGCCGCCGAAGAAGGGCCGCCGCCGCTGCCCCAGGCGGACGACGAACTGAGTCGCGAACTGCGCCGCCTCATCGGCGCGGAGAGCCATAAAGAGGACCTGCACCTGGGCCACCCTCCGGAGGAACTCAGCGAACTGCTGCTGGACATGTCCTTCCTGGCGCAGGAGGCGATGGAAGACGGCGAGGTCTCCGGCCTCCTCGACCGCATCCGCGCGGAGCACGAGCAGGACGACGTCTACCGCGACCTGCACAGCCGCTACCTCATGTTGATGGAGCGCACTAGCGCGGGGGATCCGGCGGCGGAGGAGGCCTACTGGGACCTCTTCTCCTACATGTCGCGCAAACTGGCGAAACTGATCCCGGCGTTGCAGGCGTTCCTCGACCGCCGCGGGTTCACCGACCTCTGCGAACACGAAGCCACGGCCTTCCTGGCCGCGGCGCTCTACCAGGCGCTCCCCATCGTCGAATCGCAAGACGAGCGGTGAACCGGTTCCTGACGCGACCGGGCCCGGCCCGCTGGGCTCTGGTGGCGGGCCTGGTCGCCCTGCTGGCTGTCGCGCTCTTCGTCTGGTGGCGCGACGCCCCGCCCCCCGCGCCGCCGCTCCTCTCCCTGCTGCCGCGCGGCAGCGTGGTCACCAGTCAGGCCCGCGTGGATCTCGCCGGCCGCCGGCCCTTTGAGATCGCCGCCACCGCCTACATCCCGGCCTTCCCCGGCGCCGCCGCAGATCTGGGACACGCCGTGCTGGCCGGCTACGATCGCTGGCGTCACCGCTGGCGGCTGTGGCTGCTGCTGCCGCTTGCCGAGATCCCCGCGTGGCTGCAGGCGGGGCCGCTCCTGGGCCCGCGGGACGCGGTCGTCTTTCCGGGATACGCCGCGGACGGCACGGTGCGCTACCGGGTTGTCGGTCTGCGCCGGGGGCGTCCCACCGTGCTGTACGAGGGGAAGTCCGCGGGGCCGGTCGAAGTGGTGCGCGGCATGATCGTCGAGCGGGACCCGGCCGGCGCGCGGGGCCTGCGCTGGGACGGCCGAAGGTTTCGCCCCGTACCCCCACCGCCGCCCATTCCGCCGGCGGTCGTCTGGCACTACTGGACCGACCGCGACGGTATTCCCCACGGCGAGACCAACACAGTGTTCCTGGTCCCGGGGCAGCGCCTCGTGCCGCGGCGGCGCGGCGGCGGGCCCACCGTCCTCCCCATCCCGGACGGCAACCTGCACGTCCTCGACGGGGCCTTTCGCGCACACCGTCCGGGTACCTACACCGTGATCATTCCGGATTTCGCCGGTCGCCCGGGAGCGAGTTTCCGGCTGACCGTCGAGGTGGAGGATGAACACCCTTAGCGAGTATCAGACGCGTCTGGAAGCGCTGGAGGTCGACCTCAACCGGGAAACTTACCGGCAGTACGCCGGCCTTCCCTACGACGAATCGCGGATGGAACACGTTAGTGCGCAGATCGAGCGCCTGGCCGGCGCGGCGCTGGCGACTTTTCCTCCCGGCGACTTCCCTCGCCCGCTGCTCCACGCCACCATCCGCTCCAGCCGCGCCTCCGCATACACTCGCCTGGACAACGAGATCTACCGCCGGCGCAGCGAGGGCGTTACTGTCGAAGACGCGGGCGAAACGGTCAATCTCAGCAACTGGCGGCTCTTCAACCGGCGCCACGTGCGCGACGCCGGGCGGCGGCGCCGCGTCTTCGAGCGGCTGCTGGAGCGTACGCCGGCCCTGACCCCCGTCCTCGCCGAGCGGTTTGCCCTCAGCCGCGACCTCACCGGACGCTACGGCCTGAGCCCGCTGGACATCTACCTGGAGGAAGAAGGGATCGACTTTGCCGCGCTGGAGCGGTTGATCGACCAGACCGCTGCGGCGGCCCGGCCTCTCTTCGAGGAAGCCCTGGCCCGCTTCGCCGAAGAGTTGTTGGGCAAACCCCCGGAGTTCTATGACGACTTCTACGTCTTCACGAACGTGATCTACGAGCCGGTCGACCGCTTTTTGCAGGAGGTGGACTTCGACCGGCTGCTCGGGCCGATCTACGAGGGACTGGGGTTTTCCCTCTCCCCGATCGGCATCGACGGCGAACCGCGCTCCGGCAAGCACGCTTCGCCGGTCTGCTTCGGCGTGCGCATCCCCGGAGAAGTCTACGTCCTGTACCAGCGGACGAGCCCCGTCGCCGACTACACCGGCTACTGCCACGAACTGGGGCACGCCCTGCACTTCGCCGCGGTCTCGCCGGCGTTGTCCTACGTGGACCGCTACCTCATCCCCGCCGGCGTGGCGGAGATCTTCAGTACGCTCTTCGAGTCGCTGGGCACGACGCCGCGGTTTCTGGCGGAAGAGATAGGGCTGACCCGGGAGGCGATCGACGACCTGCTGCGCCGCGAGCGGTTCATGGAGCTGTACTTCCTCACGTTCTACGGCGCGAACTCGGTGTTCAAGCTGCGGTACTGGACGGAGCACCCGGACATGGACGCCGCGGACAGACTCTACGCGGACCTCTACCGCCGCTACGTGGGGGTGGCCATGCCGGGGCGCTACTGGCAGACGCACCACGTCGTCGCCCTGCACGACGTCTACGCGCCGTCCTACCTCCTGGCGAAGGTGCGGATGGTCGAACTGCGGCGCGTACTGGAAGAACGGTTCGGCGAGCGGTGGTGGCGGAATCCGGAAGCGGGGCGGTTCCTGCGCGACGAGTTGATGGGAGCCGGGCGCAGCATCCCCCTGGAGACGTTCTCGCGCCTGGATCCCGGGCCGTACCTGAATTCGTTGGGCCTCTCGGCGGCCCCCGCCTAGGCGCCCCCGGCGTTCCCTTCCGTCGTCGCCGACGCTTTTGCCGCCGCACCCGGGCGGGCTGCATCGCGGATCGTCTGGAGGATCTCGCCCACCACGACCTGCAGCGCCGCCGCCACCGGGACCGACAGCAGCACCCCGATGATCCCCAGCAGCTTGCCGCCGATCAGCAGCGCGACCACCGTGAGCAAGGGCGAGATCCCCACGGCCATCCGCATCACGCGCGGCACGACGAAGTTGGATTCCAGCTGCTGGACGCCGGCGTAGAAGGCGATCACCACGAGGAACCGCCACCATGGCGGCTGGAACAAGGCGATGAGCACGGCGGGAATGGCTCCGATAATGGGGCCGATGATGGGGATCAGTTCCGTAATCCCGGCGATAAGTCCCAGCAGCAGAGGATAGGGCAGGCGGAGGAAGGAGGCGCCGATGCCCACCACCACTCCGATGATCAGCCCCAGGAGGAGCTGGCCGCGCACCCAGCCGCCGAACTTCAGTCCGACGCGCCGCAGGATGCCCTGGATGCGCGCCGCCTGTTCCTCGGGGAAGAGGGTGAGGAACGCGCGCTCAATCTGCGGCCCCTCCGCCAGCATGTAGAAGGTCATGAAGAGGACGGTGACCACGGAAATGAGCCCGCCGAAGAAGCGGAACGCCACCCCGGCCGCGGTCCCAAAGTAGCGGCTGAGCCCCGCGAGTTCACCGGGCAGGCGGGCGATCAAGCCGGAGAGATCCGGCAGCCAGGGATACCGGGCCTGCAGGGCGCCGGCCGAACGCTGCAGGTCCTGGAGGAACTGCGGGAGCTGGCTGATGAAGGCCCGGGTCTCCCCCACCACCGGCGTGATGATGATCCCGCCGATAAGGACGAAGATCAGCAGGATCGCCGCGTAGATGAGGAGGATGGCGCCGGTCTGGGAGAGGTGCCGCTGCCGGCGGCCGATGCGGATCCGCTGCAGGACGGCGATCAGCGGGTTGATACCGGTGGCCAGGATGGCGGAGATGAGGATGAGGAGGAGGATCTCCGTGATGATGGTGAGCAGGCGGACCAGGCCGAAAACCAGCAGGACCGTCAGACTGACAATGATCGTGTTGACGACCA
>CAYHPT010000067.1:0-6160 GCA_964358435.1 uncultured bacterium
AGATGAGCGGCACCTTGCCGGCCGGCGCAGCACTGGCCACCCCCAGGGATGCCAGGAGCAGCACCAGCAGAACACCAAATACTCTCTTCATGAGATCCTCCTCCTCCCACTTATTGCTGCCTGCAGCAATCGCAGGTAGTCTACCGTCTGCCTCGCCGCGCCCTCCGGATCGGGGTGCGGGAGGGTCTCCGCCGACAGGTATCCGCGATAGTCCACCTCCTGCAGCGTCTCCAGAATCCGTCGGAAATCCAGGTGGCCCAGTCCCGGCGCCCGCCGGTTGCTGTCGGCCACGTGCACGTGGCGCAGGTGCGGCGCCGCCCGCCGCAGGCTCTCCTCGATGGACGCCTCTTCGATGTTCATGTGAAACGTGTCTGCGAGGACGCCCAGGCGGGGGTGCCCGGTGCGTTCGATCACCGCCACCGTCTCCTCCACGGTGTTGAGGAAATCGGTCTCGTAGCGGTTAAGTGGCTCGAGCACCACCCCCACTCCAGCCTCTCCGGCGGCATCCAGGACCGGGCGCAAGCCTTCCCGCAACCACGTCTCGGCCTGCGCTCTCGCCTCTCCTGCCTTGCCGCCGATCAGGCCGACGATCACCTGCACGCCGGCCGGCGGCGCACCCGGGATGGCGTTGAGGATGGAAGCCAGACCGATGTGCTGTGTGAGTCGTTCGCTGGCTGCGCGGCGGATGCCTGCCTCCGGCGCGGCCAGCGCCAGTCCCTCGTGCAGGTAGGCCTGCCCGGTGCCGATGGCGACCACCGGCAGGCCGAGACGGGTACAGTGATCGCGCAGGCGCGCGCCGTCGACCTCCCGCGGATCGCGCACCGCCAGTTCCACGCCGTCG
The DNA here is from genome assembly GCA_964358435.1 of uncultured bacterium. Lineage (GTDB taxonomy): Bacteria > Sysuimicrobiota > Sysuimicrobiia > Sysuimicrobiales > Humicultoraceae > Humicultor. Next base: position 842 of record CAYHPT010000067.1, read on the forward strand.
AATCCCAGGGCGGCCACGCGGTCGAGCGCCGCCCAGCCGTCCTGCATGGCCACGGCATCGAAGGTGGTGGCGCCCAGGGAGACGACCAGAGCAAGCGGCATCACGGCGGCCAGGCCAAAGAGAAGATGGACTTCCCGCCCTTCGCCGGACCCTTGAGCACGGCCTCCAATTCCTCCTTATCCCGCTCCGTCACGTACTCGATCGGCGGCAGCTGCCCCGGCGGAAACACCTTCAGGATGTCCGTCACCAGCTTCTCCAGGTAGTCCAGCAGGGCATCCACGCCGGGCAGTGCCTTCTCCGCAGCCGCCAGCGACGGTTTGCCGACCACGCCCTCGATATAGGCCTTCACCTCGATGGGCCCGGCGCCGACGTGCCCGTACCAGTTGATCGGCCGGCGCAGCAGGTTGCCGGCTTTGTCCACGTGGCCCTCGGGGAGGAACCCGAACGGGTTGTTGTCTACCGCCCACTCCTGCTTCATCAGTTCCGGGAAGAGCGCCAGGCACCAGGAGGTCTCCACCTCGTCGGCGTGGATGAACGGCGTCTCGTACGGCCCCCCCTGCGCCCGCAACTTGAAGTGGTCGGGGATGGCATGGTACCAGTTGACATTCACAACCAACGCCGGGACCCGGTAGCGCTTGCCGAACTGGTGGATCGCCACGGGGATAACGTACTCTTGGCCGTGGCCGTTCAGCAGGATCTGCTTGCGGAAGCCCATGTTCCAGAACCCGGCGATCATCGCGCGGACAAACCCGGTGAAGATCTCCTCGGGGATGACCACCGTGCCGGGCATGCCCAGATGGTGGTAGGGGTGTGAGCCGAACCAGAGCGGTTCGCTGACCGTGCACCCGGTCCGCTCGGCCACCGCCTCGGCCATCCGCGTCACCAGGAAGATGTCCTCACCGATGGGGGCGTTCGGGCCGTGCGCCTCCGTCGCGCCCAGTGGGACGATCAGCACATCGTTGGTCTTCAGCCGCTCCTCGATGTCGCGCATCGTCATCGTCTGCAGGTAGATACCGGTGCGCTTATCCATATGACCGCCCTTCGGCGGAAGCTGCCATCTGCCCATGCGTCCCCTCCCTTACTCCGTGAGTACGTGGATACGGTCGCTCGGGAGCAGCAGCGCCACGTCGCCGTGCAGCGTCTCGTGCCCCGGCGCGGGGACGTCCACGATCCACTCGCTCCCGTTCGCGGTCACCCAGTAGCGGGTCAGGCTGCCGAGAAAGGCCGTGGCGACGATGCGGCCGCGCAGCGCCGGCTGGTCCGCGGCCGCCGCCGGTACCAGGCGGACCATCTCCGGTCGCACCACCAGGGTGACCCGCCCACGGCGGTCGATCGGCCGCGCCACCGTCACGACCAGGCCGTTGACGTTGATGTGGTGCGCGTCCACGATCTCCCCCTCGATGAAGTTGGCCAGGCCGACGAAATCGGCGACGAAGCGGTTGGCCGGGTAGAAGTAGATCTCGGCGGGCGTCCCCACCTGCAAGATGCGACCGTTGTGCATGACGCCGATCTGGTCGGAGATGGCCAGCGCCTCCTCCTGATCGTGCGTCACGTAAAGCGTGGTCTTCCCCAGCCGCTGCTGCAGTTGCCGGATCTCCGTGCGCACCCGCACGCGCAGTTTCGCGTCCAGGTTGGAAAGGGGTTCGTCCAGCAGCAGAACCTCCGGTTCCACGATCAGCGCCCGCGCCAGCGCCACCCGCTGCTGCTGCCCGCCGGACAGTTGATGGGGGAACTTGCGTTCCTGCCCGCTCAACCCCACCAGTTCCAGGACCAGGGCGACGCGCCGCCGCGCCTCCGGCCGGGGGACGCGGCGCATGCGCAGGCCGTAGCCGACGTTCTCCGCGACGGTCATGTGCGGGAAGAGCGCGTACTCTTGGAAGACCATGGCGGTGTTGCGCCGGTGCGGTGGGATGTCGTTGATCACCCGGTCGCGGATACGGATCTCTCCCCGGTCGGGGGAGTAGAATCCGGCAATCATGCGCAGCGTGGTGGTCTTGCCGCAACCCGAGGGGCCGAGCAGCGTCATGAACGTCCCTTCGGCCACGTCGAGGGAGATGCCGTCCACTGCCAGGTGCGTTCCCAGCCGCTTGGTGACTCCGACGAGGCGGACGTGGGGCTGGTCGGGCATCAGGTCGCTCCGATCGGTCGCAGACCGACGCGCAGGACGAGCCGCGCTACGCCCACGCCCAGGAGCGTGATCGCCAGCAGCGCCGTCGTCAGCGCGGCCGCCGCGCCCCAGAATCCACCGCCGATCATGGCCAGGATCGAGTAGGTGGCGACCAGGGTGCGCGGCGTGATCAGGAAGACGACGATGCTGAGGTTGGTCACCGCCCGGATGAAGGCGTTGACAAACGACGCCATGAAGGCGGGCCCCAACAACGGCAGGTAGACGTCCCAGAGGACCCGCATCCCCGTGGCCCCCAGGTCCTGGGCCGCCTCTTCGATGGATCGGTCGATCTGCTTCAGTTGCGCCCGCGCGGCCTGGTAGCCGAGCGGGATGTGCCAGAAGGAGAGCGCCAGGATGAGAATCCACACCGTCCCGGACAGGATGATCGGGGGACCGTTGAAGGCGAGGAGATACCCCACCCCGATGAAGACCCCGGGGAGCGCCGCGGGCAGCACCGCCAGGAAGTCGATGGCGTTGCGCAGCGGCAGGGTCGGCCGCGAGGTGATGAAGGCGGCGAGGACGGCCACGGCGCTGGTGAGGAGGGCGCTCAGCGCGCCGATCTTGAGGCTGGTGATCAACTGGGGGCCGCCCTGCGCCAGGCCGAGGCGCCAGTGGGCCAGCGTGGGCGTCCAGTTATAGCCCCACACGGTGGCCACGCTGCCGGTCAGCACGCCCACGTACACGATGACGACGAACGCGCTGACCACCACGCACCCGCTGAAGAGGAGCCAGCGGATGAGCGGCGGGGTCGGCGGCTGTTCGATCCTGGTCCCCTTGCCGGTCAGCACCGTGTAGGTACGCTGGCCCACCCAATACCGCTCCAGCAGGAACAGGATCATCGTCGGGACGATCAGGAGGGCCACGGCCACCGCTGCCCCCTTCAGGTCGGCCAACCCCTCGATGCGAAACCAGGCCTCCGTGGCCAGCAGGGGGAAACCGCCGGCAATGACCACGGCGTTGCCGAAGTCGGCCAGCACGGAGATGGCCACGACCAGCGCCGCCGCCGCCACCCCGGGGCGGGCCAGCGGGAAGAGGACGGTGCGGATCACGCCGCCCTCGGTGGCGCCGAGATTCAGCGCCGCGTACTCGACGGTGGGACTGATCTGTTCCAGCACGGCGCCGATGACCAGCGTGGCGAAGGGGAAGAAGGCCACGGTCTGGACCAGCCACAGCCCCTGCCAGCCGAAGATGTTGACGTCCAGCCCGAATAGCGCCTTCGTGATCAGCCCCTGCCGGCCGAACATGAGGATGTAGGAGAACGCCACCATGAACGGCGGGGCGAAGAGCGGCAGGACGCTGAGCGTCTGAAAGAGGCGGCGCAGCGGCATGTCGCGCCGGCTGATCGCGAAGGCATAGAGGATGCCGACGGCCGTGGCCGTCAGCGTGGAGAGGACCATCATCAGCAGGCTGTTCCGTGCCGCCTGCAGCCAGCGCGGGTTGTCCGGGACGGCCAGGTAGTCGGCGAGCCGCGGATAGATGAGGACGCGGACCGCGGGATAAAGGACGAAGAGGACGAGCAGGGCTCCAACCGCCGCAAACGCGACGACCAGGCCTGGGTCGGCCATCATCCGCCCGCGGGTCCGCGTCCACACCGCCATGATTGTCTCCGGTCGGACCGGCGCCGGATCTCCGGCCCGGTCACCGACCCCCGAACCTAGCGCCCGATCTCCGTCTGCCAGCGCTGCCGGATGCGCACCTGGTTCTCAATCGCCCAGGCCCGGTCATACTTCACGAACTTCATCGTGGAACGGTCGGGCATGCCCATCGGCTTTGGCGAATCCGTGCGCACCGCGTAGCGCAGGCCGAACTGGGCGTTGATGTCCTGCGGCACCCGCGTCATCAGGAAGTTCACAAAGGCCTTCGCGCCGTCCGGGTTGGGGCCGCCCTTGATGATGGAGACGCCGCCGATCTCTGTGGCCGTGTCCGGCGGGAAGACCAGCCCCACCGGGAAGCCCTGGTTGCGCGCCTGCGCCTGGACGTCGTGCCCCCAGTTCATCCCCACGATCGCCTCGCCGCGGGAAACCAGCGCGATGCCCGCCGGCGCGGTCGGGGTGAACTGCTGCGCGTTTGCGGCCAACTGCTTGAGCCACTGCCAGGCCCGATCCTCTCCCAGCCGGAAGATCTGCGTGGCGACGAAGATGAAGCCTCCGCCGGTGGTCACGGGGCTGGGCATGACGAACTGGCCGCGGAAGCGCGGGTCCAGCAGGTCATCCCAGGTCGCCGGCGCGCGGCCGGTCAGGCGCTCCTGGTTGTAGAAGATCGACAGCGCCCCGATGTACCAACCGTGCCAGAAGCCGTTGGGGTCGACGAACTCCTTGCCGATCGCCGGATCGCTGGCGGCCGGGCTCTTGTAGGCCAGCAGCAGGCCATCTCTGGCCAGCGGCGCGTGGAAGTCGATCGATCCCCCCATGAAGATGTCCGCCTGCGGCCGCGCCCGCTCCACCGTGATCCGTGTGGCCAGGGTGCCCGCGGCGGCAAGAGTCAGGACCTCCGTGGCGATCCCCGTGCGCTGCGTGAAGGCGTTCACCACGCGCGTGGTGACCTCCGAGTCCAGCGCGGAGTAGATGACGATCTTGCGCTGCTGTGCGGTGACCCCGGATCCCAGCCCCACCAGCAGCACGAGGGCCAGGCCCAAAATCCACACCTTTCGCATCATGTCTCCCTCCCTTTCGCTCGAGTTCCCGGCCGGGCATCCCCCGCCGGTCTTCAGCGTGCCTCCTGCAGGACAAATCTGCGGATCACGTCCGCCAGTCCATCTTCGTCATTGCTGGGCGCGACGTAGTCGGCGACGCGCCGCAGTTCGCGGGGCGCGTTGCCCATCGCCACCCCCAGGCCCGCCACCTGGATCATGGTGCGATCGTTCAACTCATCGCCGACGGCGACCACCTGCCGCAGCGGGACGCGCAGCAGCCGCGCCATCCGCCGCAGGGCCGCTCCCTTGGAAGACCCGGGCGGCAGCACCTCCAGGGAATCCCGCGCCGAGAAGACGTAGGTCCCCCGCCCATCCGCCCGCCGGATCCGCCGTAGCAGCGCCACGAGGCGCGGGCGCGGGCCGAGGATGCGGAACTTCATCGGCTGTCCGCGCAGCATGGTGCGGAAGTCGCCCACCGCCTCCGGGAGGATGTGGTCTTGCCGCGCGGTGGCCTCGACCA
>CAYHPT010000068.1:0-3772 GCA_964358435.1 uncultured bacterium
ACCACCTGCCGCAGGAGAGCAGCCTGATCCTCACGGGCACGGTGCGTGCGGACAAGCGCGCTCCCGGCGGGGTGGAAGTGACCGGGCGCACCCTCGCGGTCCTCCAGGAGGCTGACCCCTATCCCATCACGCCCAAGGAGCACGGGATCGAGTTCCTCATGGATCACCGTCACCTCTGGCTGCGCTCGCCGCGCCAGCATGCGATCATGCGGGTGCGGGCGGAGGTCATCCGCGCGGCCACGGCCTACCTCGACGCGCAGGGGTTCCTCCGCGTCGACGCGCCGATCTTCACCCCGGCGTCGGTGGAGGGGACGACCGCGCTCTTCGAGACCGAGTATTTCGACCTGTGGAAGGCCTACCTCACCCAGTCCGGCCAGCTCTACAATGAGGCCGCGGCGATGGCCTTCGGCCGGGTCTACTGCTACGGGCCGACCTTCCGCGCCGAGAAGAGCAAGACCCGCCGCCACCTCACGGAATTCTGGATGCTGGAGCCGGAGGTGGCGTATCTGGACCTCGACGGCTACATGAATCTGGCCGAGGGGTTCGTCAGCGCCATCGTCCAGGACGTGCTGCGGAACCGGGCACGGGAAGTGACCGTCCTGGAGCGGGACCTGGAGCCGCTGCGCCGGGTGGTCCCACCGTTCCCCCGGATCTCGTACGACGAGGCGCTCGAGATCCTGAAGCGCGCCGGCAAGCCGGTCCCCTGGGGCGAAGACTTTGGCGGCGACGAGGAGACGGTGATCTCCGCCCACTTCGACCGCCCCGTCTTCGTGCACCACTATCCGGCGGCGTGCAAGGCCTTCTATATGCAGCCCGACGCGGCGCGTCCCGACGTGGTCCTGGCGGCCGACCTGCTGGCGCCCGAAGGGTACGGAGAGATCATCGGCGGCGGGCAGCGCATCCACGACCTGGCGCTGCTGGAGCAACGGCTGGCCGAGTACGGGTTGCCGCGTGCCATTTACCGCTGGTACCTGGACCTGCGGCGCTACGGCGCGGTGCCGCACTCGGGTTTCGGGATCGGCATCGAGCGCACCGTCGCCTGGATCTGCGGTCTGGAGCATATCCGGGAAGCCATTCCGTTTCCGCGACTGATTAACCGCCTCTATCCGTAAGAGACACTTGAGAAGCGGGGCGTGACAGTACGCGATCGAGCGCTGCCAGAATCTCCGCTCGCCTGGCCGCGGGCATCAGCGCGACCCGGAAGGCATTGACCTGCAACTGTGCAAGGTCATGTCGAGAGAAGCCAAGACACTCGACCAGTAAGTGGAGCTCATCGGTCAGGTTGCATCCGAGAATGGTCGGATTGTCTGCGCTCGGCCTGTCCGGAGCGGGGGCGACGCGGTGGGGTGAGCCGGCGTGCTTGTCACCCCGCAGCGCACGTGCTATAGTGCGAGGGACGCATTGGCCCGGAGAGGGATCGGGCCGCCTGCCGTTTGGTTGGAGTGGGTCACAGCCCGCTCTTTTTTTTGAGCAGGAGACGGAGATGGTACGGCAGTCGATCGTCGCACAGCTGGAGGAGATAGTGGAGCCGATCGCCCACCGGTTCGGTCTCGAGGTCGCCGACGTGGAGTTGATGGGGCAGGGGAGCCGCACCGTGCTGCGCGTGGTCGTAGAGGCGGCGGGCGAGAGCGCCCCGGGCGTCACCGTGGAGGCGCTGGCCCGCGTCTCCGAGGCACTGTCGCGCCAGCTCGACCTGCGGGACCTGATCCCGCACGCCTACACCCTGGAGGTCAGTTCGCCAGGGCTGGACCGGTTGCTGAAGAAGGATCGCGACTTCCAGCGCTTCGCTGGCCGGTTGGTCGAGGTGTGGACGTTCGCGCCGATCGAGAACCAACGCCACTTCAAGGGCCGGCTGCTCGGGCTGGAGGGCGGACTGGTCCGGCTGGCCGTCGGCACGCGCCAGGTGGGGCTGCCGCGCGATCAGGTAACGCGGGCGCGGCTGGTCATCGACGAAGAGACGTTGAAGCGGGATCTGGCTGGAGGAGGCACGGCCACGCAATGAACGCGGAACTCATTCGCGCCCTGCAGCAACTGGAAGAGGAGAAGGGCATCGGCAGGGACGTGATGTTCGAAGCCCTGGAGGCCGCGCTGCTATCGGCCTACAAGAAGAACTTCGGCGGCGGCGCCCAGAACGTGCGGATCGAGATCGACCGCACTAGCGGGGACATGCGCGTCTACCAGGTGCGCACCGTGGTGGAGCAGGTGACCGACCCGACCAACGAGATCGCCCTGGCGGAGGTGCAGCAGTACGACCCCACCGCGGCGGTTGGGGACATGGTGGAACTGGAGGTCACCCCGCGGGACTTCGGGCGGATCGCCGCCCAGACGGCGAAGCAGGTCTGGGTACAGCGGCTGCGCGAGGCGGAGCGGGAGCTGGTCTACAAGGAGTTCCGCGACCGCGAGGGCGACATCGTCACCGGCACCGTCCACCGGATCGAGCGGAAGAACGTCTACCTGGACCTCGGCCGCATCGAGGCGGTGCTGCCCCCGCCGGAGCAGATCCCCCGGGAGTCCTACCGCCAGGGGGAGCGGGTCAAGGCCTACGTCGTGGAAGTGCGGCAGGGGACGCGCGGGCCGCAGATCGTGGTCTCGCGCACGCACCCCGGCCTGCTGAAGCGGCTCTTCGAGCTGGAGGTGCCGGAGATCTACGAGGGCATCGTCGAGATCAAGGCCATCGCCCGCGAGGCCGGTGCGCGCAGCAAGATCGCCGTCTCCTCACGCGACAAGAACGTCGACGCGGTCGGCGCGTGCGTCGGGCCCAAGGGCTCCCGCGTGCAGGCCATCGTGGACGAACTGCGCGGGGAGAAGGTCGACATCATCCCGTGGAACGCCGACGCCTCCCTGTTCGTCGCCGCGGCGCTCAGCCCGGCGAAGGTCGTGCGCGTGAATGTGAACGAGGAGACCAGGACGGCCCTGGTGATCGTGCCCGACCACCAGCTCTCGCTGGCCATCGGCCGCGAGGGGCAGAACGCCCGCCTGGCCGCCAAGCTCACCGGTTGGCGGATCGACATCAAGAGCGAGACTCAGTTGAAGGAGATCGAGGCGCAGAAGATCTTCATCGACCTGCCGCCGGAGGAGACGGGCGTGGCCCCCGCAGCGGAGCAGGCGGTAGAACAGCCGGCAGCGGAGACCGCGGCGGAGCCGGAGCAGGCGGGTGAGGTCGCTGCGCCTCAGGCCGCGGCGAGCGAAGTGGCGGTCGAGCCGGCGCCGGCCGGCGCGGCAGTTGTCGAAGAGACGAGCGCGCCCGTGGAGGAGGTCAGGGAAGAGGCCGCCGGATAGCGGCGGCCGGAGTGTGGACCATGCCGCGAGAGCGCCGGGTGCCCCAGCGCATGTGCGTAGCCTGCCGCGAGATGCGGCCGAAGCGGGAGATGGTACGCGTGGTGCGCACTCCGGCCGGCGAGGTGCGGCTCGACCCGACCGGCAAGGCCGCTGGACGGGGCGCGTACGTCGATCCGCGAGAGTCCTGCGTGGAGGTGGCGCTGCGGGAGCGCCGGCTGCAGCAGGCGCTGGAGACGGAGATCCCGCCGAGCATCGGAGAGGAATTGCGCGCGCTGCTGACGCGGCCGGCGCCGCCGCCTCCGCCGAAAGTCATTCGCTTGCCCGCGGGCAAAGCCAGGGGATAGCGCATGCGTGTGCATGAACTGGCCAAAGATTTAGGGCTGAGCAGCAAAGAGCTGATCGACCTGCTGGCCCGACTGAAGGTTTCGGTGAAGAGCCACTCCTCGGCGCTGGACGAGACCTATTTGTGGGCGGCCATCCGGTATGTGGAGCG
>CAYHPT010000068.1:3782-6047 GCA_964358435.1 uncultured bacterium
GAAGATCGCGGCGCCGCCCGTGGTGGTGCCGGCAGAAGTTCCGGCCGAACCCGCGCCTCGGGCCGCGGTGGTTCCGGGGACGGCTCCCGTGGAGCAGCCCGCAGCAAGTACGCCGGCGGCGCCGGCTGCACCCAAGGCCCCGCCGAAACCTGGGGAAGCCACGCCGCCGATCCGCATCGCGCCGGTGAAGCCCCCGTCCCGCGAGGCGGCGCGTGAGGCCACGCGCGAGGCAGTGCCGCCGGAAGAAATCTCCCAGATCTCCCAGATCTTTGAACCCACCGATCGCCAGCCCCCGCCGCCGGTTTCTGCGCCGCGCCCGGCCAAGCCGCCCGAGGCTCCCAAGCGCCCCGAGCGGCGCCTGCCGCCTCCGCCACCGCCGCGCCGGTTCCACGCCGAACGGCGCACACGCCGCGCCGAGCGCAAGCCGGTGGGAGCGCCGGCCGAGCCCACAGTGGTGCTGCCCACAGAGATCACCCTGAGCGGCCCCGTCGCCGTCGGCGACCTGGCGACCCGCCTGGGATTGAGCGTGGGTGACGTGGTCCGGAAGTTGCTGGAGTTCGGCATCCTGGCCGGTGTCAATCAACAGTTGAGTGCGGACGTCGTGGTCCGCACGGCCGAGTCGTTCGGCGTGACCGTGCGCAAACCGGTGGCTGTCGCCAAGGAGGCGGTCCAGCGCCCGACGGCGCCGACGGAGGAGGGAGCCGTGCCCCGCGCCCCAGTGGTCACGGTGATGGGGCACGTGGACCACGGCAAGACCAGTCTGCTGGACGCCATCCGCACCACCACGGTCGCGGCGCAGGAGTTCGGCGGCATCACGCAGCACATCGGCGCCTCCACCGTGCAGGTGGACGGCCGCAAAGTGGTATTCATCGACACGCCGGGCCACGAGGCGTTCACCACGCTGCGGGCCCGCGGGGCGCAGGTCACGGACATCGCCGTGCTCGTCGTCGCGGCGGACGACGGCGTCATGCCGCAGACCATCGAGGCGATCAACCACGCCCGCGCCGCCGGCGTGCCCATCATCGTTGCTGTCAACAAGGTGGACCTCCCGCAGGCCAACCCCGACCGGGTGAAGCAGCAACTCTCCGACCAGGGTCTCTTGCCCGAGCAGTGGGGCGGCGACACCGTCACGGTGGAAGTTTCCGCGCGCCAGGGGACGGGGTTGAAGGAACTCCTGGAGTTGATCCTCCTGGTAGCCGACCTGCACGAGGTGCGGGCTAACCCGGACAAGCCGGCTCGCGGGACCATCCTGGAGACGCGCCTGGACCGCGGTCGCGGACCCGTGGCCACCGTCCTGGTGCAGGAGGGGACGCTGCGGATAGGCGATGTGGTCGTCGCCGGCGAGACGTGGGGCCGGGTGCGCGCGCTGCTCGACGAGCGCGGTCAGCGCCTGGGTGCCGCCGGACCGGCCACACCCGTGGAGGTCCTGGGGCTGGAGTCGCTGCCCGACGCCGGTGACGTGCTGGAGGTGACGCGTGACGAGAAACTGGCGCGGGCGGTCGCCGAGGAGCGATTGGAGCGGCGGCGCACCGCCGAGGCGGCCTCGCGGCCTGCCGTCCTGCAGGAGCACCTGGACGAAGAGGCGCGCGAACTCCGCCTGATTCTCAAGGCCGACGTGCACGGGTCGGTGGAGGCGCTGCAGCAGGCAGTGGGCCGCCTCGAGACGCCGGACGTCAGCCTGGTAGTCCTGCACGCCGCCGTCGGGCCAATGACCGAGTCCGACGTCATGCTGGCGGCGGCGAGCCGCGCCATCATCGTCGGCTTCAACGTGCGTCCGGAGGCGGCGGTGCGCCGGCTGGCCGAGCAGGAGAACGTGGAGATCCGCCTCTACCGGATCATCTATGAGGCCCTCGACGACCTGAGCAACGTCCTGCGCGGCCTGCGGCCGCCGAAGGTCCAGGAGGTCGTGCTCGGACAAGCCGAGGTGCGGCAGACCTTCAGCATTCCGAAGATTGGGACCATCGCCGGGTCCTCCGTCACCAGCGGCCGCATCGTCCGCGGCGCCGCGGCCCGCCTGATGCGCGAAGGCGCGGTAGTCTATCAGGGCGCGATTTCCTCGCTGCGTCGCTTCAAGGACGACGTGCGCGAGGTCACCGAAGGGTTCGAGTGCGGCATTGGCCTCGAGCGGTTCCAGGACGTCAAGGTGGGCGATATCATCGAGGCCTATGAGGTTCAGGAAGTTCCGGCTTGAAGCGGACGGCGGGGGTAGGTGGGCGGGATTTAAGTGATCGTCGGGGTATTGCGGGTTGAGTTGCGCCTGGCCGG
>CAYHPT010000069.1:0-5985 GCA_964358435.1 uncultured bacterium
GAGGAGATCGCCCGTCTGGGCACTGTAGAGGAGGGAGATAAACCGCCGGCCTTCGCGGGTGACCGCGTAGCTCTTGAGCCCGAGGACGCCCCAGCCGGGGATGCCCGCGGCCATGAGGTGGAGGGTGCTCCCGTCCACGACGACGCGCTGCCGCGGCCGGTTGGCCGCGCGCCCGGACCCGTATTCGCGAAAGCTTCGCTCGACGGCGTCGATGACGTCGTCGATTCCGACGAGAGCGGCCACATCCGCTTCGCGGAGGAAGAGGGCCACGGCCAAGAGTGTAGCACAGCGGCCTAGACGGTCAGCCCGGGAAGGACCTCGCCCAGGAAGGCCTGCAGGGCGGCCGGGGCCGGCTGGGGGGCGTCCACATAACGCTGCCAGGCGTGGCGGAGGTGGGCGGCCGCCTCGGGGTCGGCGGGCAGCCCCAGGGCCGGTTCCTCCCAGGGGGTGACCTCCACCTGCAGGGCCAGTTCGTCGCAATAGTCCAGGGCGGCGTCCAGAAAGGCATGCAAGGAACGGTCGTCCAGGTCCGGCCAGAGGTGCCGCCCACTGCGGTCCTCGTACACGGCCACCAGCGTCTTGCTGAGGGCCGCGAGGGCGGCCAGGGCGCGCACCGTTCCCCAGCGAGCCTGGATGTTCTCCGGGGCGGAGGCGGCGGTCCACCCGCCGAGGTCCCGCGCCCAGGCCTCTACGCCCACCAGGCAGCGGCCTACCACCTCTTGCAGGGTCTCCAGTCCCGGCGGCTGCCGGTGGGCCAGCACGACCAGGGCCACGGCCGCCTCGCGCGCCTTGTAGGCCTGCGGCGGGGTAGTGATGCGCGGCATCACCACCTGCTTCGCGAAGAGGTCCTCTACGAGGACTGCGGTCCCGGGGAGGCGGCCGTACCGGTCCAGCCGGCCCGCCAGATGGCGCGCCATCCGGACGCGCAGCGCCGGGCCGAGGGTCTCAAACGCCGCCGTCACCAGCCACAGGGGGATGAAGATGAGGGCCAGCCAGACCACCAGGATGAAGAACCAGCGGTCGGTTCCCCGCCCCGAGGCAATCAGGACGAGCATCGTGAGGCCGAACCCACCGAGCGCCAGCGTTACGAGCCAGCGGATCGCCCGCCGCCGCTCGCGGGCGTCGCCCAGCCGGGACAGCCAGAAGGATGCGCGCACGCCGCTCATCTTCTCCGATGGCGGGGCTATCCCCTCGGCCGCGGTCCGAAAGTGACGGAGTTCACGGCCCGCCGTGACTCCGCCGTGACAGTGGGATGGGCACTCTCGGAGCAGCGGAGGGGGTTCCTCCCGAGGGGACTGTGATGAAGATCCTGGCGATCGCCACCACCATCGTCCTGCTCGCCCCGGCGGCCCTGCCGGTCGGCGCCTTCGACCTGCGGCCGCCGGACAGCCGGGTGGAGTTCGTCGTGAAGGACAATCGCGGCGGATTCACGGGCGAGACCCGGGAGGTCAGCGGCACGGTCACCGTGCGGGAGCGCGAGGTGGGCTACGCCGCCGACGTGGAGGCCAAGATCGACGCCCGCACCATCCGCACCGGCGCGACCCTACGCGACGCACAGATGCGCAGCCCCGCCTTCCTGAACACCGCGGCCTTTCCCTTCATCACCTTCAGCGGTACGGTCACCGCGGAGGGGCCCACACCGCCGCAGCTCAAGGGCACGATGCGCGGGCGGCTGACCATCAAGAATGTGGCCCGAGACGTGGAAGTGCCGATAGATATCACGGTGGAGGGCAACACCTATACGGCGCGGGGCGAAGTGGTCGTCAAGTTCACCGACTTCGGCCTCCCCATCCCCCGCTTCCTCATCTTTGTCGCCGAGGATTCCATCCTCATCAGACTGCAGGTCCGGTTGCGCCCCAAGGGTCCTTCCTCGTAACGCGCGGGCGCTGCCTCCAGAGCCGCGCAAGGGAGAGCCCGCTCCCATCCCGAATCAAGAGGGCCGTGGACCCGCGTACCTATGCCCGCGAACAGCGCAGTCGGTTCCTGGAAGACCTGCAGTCGCTCATTCGCATCCCCAGCGTCAGCACGCTGCCCGAACACTACGCCGACCTGCGGCGGGCGGCGCAGTGGCTGGAGCAGCGGCTGCGCGACCTGGGCCTCCGGGCCTGGATCATCGAGAGCGACTCCCACCCTATCGTCTACGGCGAGTGGATGGGCGCGCCGGGCCGGCCGACGCTGCTCTGCTACGGGCACTACGACGTCCAGCCCCCCGATCCGCTGGACGAATGGCAGTCCCCGCCGTTCGAGCCGACGGTGCGCGGCGACAGCTTGTACGCCCGCGGCGCCTCCGACGACAAAGGCCAGTTGATGATCCAGCTCTGCGCCGTGGAGTCGTGGCTGCGCACCGCCGGCCGCCTGCCGGTCAACGTCAAGTTCTTTATCGAAGGCGAGGAGGAACTCGGCAGCCCGCGCATCACCGGATTCATTCCGAAGAACAAGAGGTTGCTGAAGGCGGACGCCGCGCTCGTCTGCGACGGCATGTTCTTCGCCCCGGAGGTCCCGGCGCTCGTGACCGGGCTGCGCGGCCTGGTCTACGCCGAGGTGGAGGCGCACGGCGCGTCCCACGACCTGCATTCGGGACAGTACGGCGGTGCCGCGCCGAACGCCCTGGAGGCGTTGGCCCGGATCATCGCCAGCCTGCGCGACCGGCGCGGGCGGGTAACCATCCCCCGCTTCTACGCCGCCGTGCGGCCGCCTTCGCCCATGGAGCGGGAGGCCTGGGAGCGGTTGCCGTTCGACGAGCAGGCCTATCTCACCGAGTTGGGGATCGACCTTGCACCCGGCGAGGAAGGCTACGGCATTCTGGAGCGTCGCTGGGCGCGTCCGACGCTGGAGGTGCACGGCATCGTTGGCGGGTTCATTGGTCCGGGCCCCAAGACTGTCATTCCGGCCAAGGGCGTGGCCAAAATCAGCATGCGTCTGGTCCCGGACCAGAAACCGAAGGCGGTGCTCCGGGCATTCACCAGGAAGGTGCAGCGACTGGCGCCTCCCGGAGTGCGTACGGAGGTCCGGGCGCTCTCGCTGGCCGACCCGGTGGTGGTCGCGCCGGAGGAGCCGGCGGTGCGGGTGGCCGCGCGGGCGATCGAGGAGGTCTTCGGTCGGGGGCCGGTCTACATGCGCGAAGGCGGCAGCGTGCCGGTGGTCGCCGAATTCATCAACGCCCTGCGCGCGCCCGCCGTGCTCATGGGCTTCGGGCTGCCAGACGACCGGCTGCACGCGCCCAACGAGAAGTTCCACCTGCCCAACTTCTACCGCGGAATCGATGCCGTCATCCGCTTCCTGGAACTGCTGGGGGAGCAGGCGCCGTCGGGTTGAGACCGCCCGTGGCCTGGACGCGCTGATGCCCGCGATCGCGGAGACCCGCCAGGAACTCGTCCACCTGGTCCTGCCCGCGCACGCCAATGTCCATGGCAACCTCTTCGGCGGGCGGATGATGTACTGGATCGCCTCGGCGGCCACGCTGCCCGCGCTGCGCCTGGCCCGCTCCTCCGTGCTGCTGGGCAGCATGGACGATCTGGATTTCCTCGCCCCGGTGCGCGTGGGCGACCTGGTCACTTTTCGGTCGCAGGTGGAATATGTGGGGCGGTCCTCCATGGAAGTGGGGGTGGAGGTAGAGGCGGAGCACCCGCGGACCGGCGAACGCCGCCGCGCCACCTCCGCGCACGTGGCCATGGTGGCGGTGGACGAGGAGGGACGGCCCCGACTGGTGGGGGCGACGATCACGCCCCGCGACGCGGCCGAGCGGGCCGTGGTCGAGGCCGCCCGGGTGCGCAAAGAGGCGCGGGCGCGCCGCCTGGCGGATCGGGCGGCGAAGGCGGCGGAGGTGGGTGGGGAAGAGGAGAACCTGCGCTCCGCGCTGGAGGTCTCCCGCATCGTCTTTCCGGAGGACGCTGTCGCCGGCAACAAGATGTTCGCCGGAACGCTGCTGCTGGCCATCGACGAGGTCGCCTCAATCCTGGCCGTGCGCTACGCCCGCGGTCCGGTCGTCACGGCGTCCATCGACGCCCTGGACTTCTACGCCCCGATCTACGTCGGCAACATCGTCATCTACCAGGCGGCGATCAACCACGTCGGCCGCACCTCCATCGAGGTGGGCGTGCGCGTGCTGGCGGAGGATCCGCGCAGCGCGACGCTGCGCCACACCTGCACCGCCTACCTCACCGCCGTGCACGTGGGACCGGACGGTCGTCCGGCGCCGCTGCCGCCGTTTTCGCCCACGACCCCGGCAGAGCAGCGGCGCTGGCGGGAGGCGGAGGCGCGTCGGGCGCTGCGGCAGGCCCGGCGGGCGGCGCTGGCGTGAGCCTGCGCGATCTCCTCTGGCTCATCGGGATTTCGCTCGTTCCGGGCATCGAACTGCGCGGCTCGATTCCGGTGGGAGTGGGTCTGGGGATTCACCCGCTGCTGGTCTTCGGCATCACGGTGGTCACGAACTGCGCGCTCGTGCCCCCGTGGTTCTTCGCCCTCGACCTCTCCTACGACCGGGTCCTCTCCCGCTGGGGGTGGTTCCGCCGGGTAATGGTGGAGCGCGTGCGGGCGAAGGGGGAGGGCCTGATCAAACGCTACGGCCTGGTGGGGCTGGCGCTTTTTGTCGCGGTGCCGCTGCCGGGCACCGGCGCCTACTCCGGCGCGGTGCTGGCCTGGCTGCTGGGGCTCGACCGGCGGAAGTCCACGGTGGCCATCGCCGCCGGCGTGGTCATCGCCGGGGTGGTCGTGACGCTGGCCGCGACCGGCGTCTTCGCCGCTCTGCGCCGGTTGTTGTAGGTGACCCCGTTCCGGCGCGCCACAAGATGAAAATCGATCGGGTCGCCGCACACAACCGCCAGATGTGGGAGCGTCTGGCCAGGGCGGGGATCCCCTACACTCGCCCGCAGGGCCGTCCGCCGCGGACACGGGCCGGGATGCGCCGCTTCCTCGATCCACACGGCCGGCTGCGCGGAGTCCGGGTGGACGGCGCCCGCGTCCTGGTGCTGGCCGGCGGCGGCGGCTGGGACGCGGTGCTCTTCGCGAAACTCGGCGCCGCGACCACCCTGCTGGACATCTCACGGCGGCAACTGGACACCGTGCGGAACCTCGCGCAGCGGGAGCGGGTACGCATCCGTTTCCTGCAGGGCAACATGAAGGACCTCTCGCGCTTCGCCGACGCTTCGTTTGATGTCGTCTGGCACTGCCACTCCCTGGTCTTCGTCGATGATGCCCCGCGGGTGCTGCGCGAGGTGGGGCGGGTGCTGGCCCCGGGCGGCACATACGTCATGTCCACCGTGCACCCGACGACGGCGCGCCTGCACGGGACCTTCGATGGGCACGGCTGGCGCCCGCGGCTGTCGTATTTTGCCGCAGCGCCGATCCCATGGGCGGAGAAGGACGCGGGCGTCTGGGAGTCCGGCCGCAAGCGCGTCTACGCACCGACGATCGAGTACGCGCACCGCATCGAGACGATCATCAACGGGATCGCCGCGGGTGGGATGTTGGTCGACGGTCTGTGGGAGCTGCGGCCGCAGGAGCTCGAACCGCCGCGCCGCCGACCGCGCAACCCTCTACCGGGGAGCGATGATTACCTGCATACACTCTTCCCCGCGTATGTTCAGGTCCGGGCGCGAAGACCGCGCGGCGCGTTGACGGGGTAGTAGTACGGGGCATCACGAGCCGCCTGTAGTACCCTCTCCGGAGTGGCCGGTCGTCCCTGAATGCACCAAGCGTACCCGGAGGGGAAGGTCGAAACGTCTAAGTTCACGAGTACTAATATACCTTGAACCTAGTTCCGCCCTGACGACAGGATGCCCAGTTCAAGCACACGGAGAGCGATTCCACTTCCTTTGTAGGGCGACCCAGGCCTCTGGAAGCAATCTCCGAAACATTTCGGAGGAGGCCGCCGCCGCCGACCGGAACGTCACCCCTGACCCAGGCAGAGGAGTCCGATGCCTGACCTGCCTCCTGCTGCCTGTCATCCTCATCGCCGCGGGGACTTGGGGTCACCCCTTGACAGAC
>CAYHPT010000070.1:0-4286 GCA_964358435.1 uncultured bacterium
GCCGAGACGGCGAAGACGAGGAGCACCGCGGGCACCTTGTGCCGCCGCGCCAGGTTGAGGAGTTCGCGGCGCGCCTCCCGGCGCAGCGCGGTGCTGTCGGCCACGGTCAGCCGGCGGTGCCGCAGCCGCAGTCCGATAATGAAGTAGAAGAGTTCGAACGCCTCCGGCGAGACCCGGATATTGCCCTCGTCGTCGGAGATCATGGCGCGGCAACGGTCGGAGGAGACGATGGCGCTCTCCCGGACGCGCCGCCGCGCGAAGGTGGACTTCCCGCTACCGGCCGGCCCGCACAGGATCACCAGCGACGGATCGGGGATGACCAGGCGGCGCGCCACGGCTAGCGCCTCTCCACGGGCCGCGCGACTTCGGCCCCGATCACGGTGTGGATCAAAGGTCGCGGCGCGGGAGGGGTGTCGGCCAGGCGGTAGGCCGCACGCACCCGGCGGCGAGCCTCCTCCCCTTTCGTCTCGTCGTTCGCCAACACCACGGCGAGCGGCCCGCCCGGGGCCACCTCATCTCCCACCTTGCGCCCCAGGCGGATGCCGACCGCCGGGTCGATCACATCCTCCTTGCGCGCCCGCCCCGCTCCCAGCGCCATGGCGGCGAGTCCGACCGCCTCAGCGTCGATACCGATGACAACGCCGCGGCGCTCGGCGACGACCGGCAGGGTCAGCCGCGCCTGTGGCAGTCGCGTCAGATCGTCCAGCACACCGGGATCGCCGTGCTGCGCCTCGATCATCCTGCGGAACTGGTCCAGCGCGCGCCCGCTGTCCAGCGTCGCCCGCAGGCGCTCCGCCGCTTCACCCGGGGAGGCGGCCGCGCCTCCGAACAACAGCATCCACGCGCCGAGCGCCAGGCAGAGGCGCGTCAGGTCCTCCGAGCCCTCGCCCCGCAGGGTGAGGATCGCTTCCTCCACCTCCACGGCGTTCCCCACCGTCCGGCCCAGCGGCTGGTCCATGTCGCTGATCACCGCCACCGTGCGCCGTCCCACCTCCCGGCCGATGGTCACCATCGCCTCGGCCAGCGCCCGCGCCGCCTCCAGCGTCTTCATGAAGGCGCCGCTACCGGTCTTCACGTCCAGGACGATCGCCTCCGCCCCGCCGGCAATCTTCTTGCTCATCACGCTGGCGGCGATCAGCGGCACGCTCTCCACCGTGGCGGTGACGTCGCGCAGGGCGTAGAGGCGCCTGTCCGCCGGCACCAGGTCGGCGGTCTGGCCAGCGATCACGCACCCGACCCGCCGCACCTGGTCGATCAGCGCCGCACGGCTCAGGTCCGTGCGGCAGCCCGGGATGCTCTCTAACTTGTCCAACGTGCCGCCGGTATGCCCCAGCCCGCGGCCGGAGAGTTTGGCCACGCGCACGCCGGCGGCGGCGACCAGCGGGATCAGCACCAGCGAGGTCTTGTCTCCCACGCCGCCGGTGCTGTGCTTGTCGACCTTCACCCCGGGGATGGCGCTCAGGTCCACCGTCTCCCCGGAGCGGACCATCGCCATCGTCAGCGCGGCCGTCTCCCGCGCCGTCATGCCGCGGAAGTAGACCGCCATGAGGAAGGCGCTCATCTGGTAGTCCACGATCTCGTCCCGCAGGTACCCGGCGATGAGCGCCTCGATCTCCCCCGGCGCCAGTTCTCCGCCGTCGCGCTTCTTCTGAATCAGATCGTAGGCTCGGACCATCGGGGATTCCCTGGATCAGCGGTCTGCGGTCGAGGGGAGGCTCTCCGCTTTCGGGACGACACGACGCGTCGAGCCTGTCCCCGACCTCATATCTCCATCTGGCGGATGATCCGCCGGACGAGCCGGACAAATCGCGGTTCCAGTTCGCGCGCCACGGCGAGGACAGCCTCGTGGGTGACCGATTCGACGACCTCACCCGTAGCCATGTCGGTGATCGCGGAGAACCCCAGGACGCGCATCCCCATCTGCCGGGCGGCAATCACCTCCGGCACCGTGGACATCCCCACCGCGTCCGCGCCCCACCGCGCCAGCATGCGCAGTTCCGCCGCCGTCTCATAGGAGGGGCCGCTCACACCAACGTAGACGCCCCGGCGCAGCGGGACGCGCTCCTCCACCGCCACCCGCTCCGCCAGGCGCGCCAACTCCGGGTCGTAGGGCCGGGCCATGTCAGGGAAACGCGGACCGCAGGCCTCCTCGTTGGGCCCGATCAGCGGGTTAGTCCCCATGAAGTTGATGTGGTCGGCGATGACCATCAGGTCGCCGGCGCGCCACTGCCGGTTGAGCCCGCCCGCGGCGTTGCTGACGAGAAGTGTACCGGCCCCCAGTTCCCGCATCACGCGGACCGGGAAGATCACCTGGCCCATGGCGTAGCCCTCGTAGAAGTGCACCCGCCCCTGCATGACCACGACGGGCTTGCCTTCCAGTATCCCCAGGACCAGATTGCCGGCGTGGCCCGCCGCGGTGCTCACTGGAAAGTGCGGGATCTCGCGGTAGGGGAGTGTGGCGTCGCGCTCGACCGCGTCCGCCAGCGCGCCCAGGCCGGATCCCAGGACGACAGCCAGCCGCGGCTGGATCCGGGTGCGCGTGCGAACGAACGCCGCGGCCTCGGCGACGCGCGGCATCCAGGCTTGGAACGAGCGGGCGTCGGTCATCGCCTCATCCACCATCCTCCAGAAAGCTGCTCCCCGGGCCGCTCCAGGGCGCACCCAGCGCCGGTGCCACGGTGGCCCCGACATCGGCAAACGTTCGGCGGGTTCCCAGGTCGGTCCCTCTGCGAATCCCCGGACCGCGCGCCAGCAGCGGCACGTACTCGCGTGAATGATCGGTCGAAGGAGTCGTGGGATCGTTCCCGTGGTCGGCGGTGATGATGAGCAGAGTCTCGTCGCCGACGGCGTCCAGGATCGGGCCAAGCGCGGCGTCGATCCGCTCCAACTGCCGGGCGTACCCTTCGACATCGTTCCGGTGCCCGTAGACGGCGTCCAGATCGACCACGTTCGTGAAGATGAGCCCGCGGTCCGCGCGGCGTGCCGCCTCCGCGGTGCGGGCCAGGCCGTCGAGATCGTTGTGCGTGTGCACCGATTCAGTGATCCCCCGTTCGGCGAAAAGGTCGCCGATCTTGCCGATGGCATAGACAGGAATCCCGCGCTCGGTGAGCGCGTCCAGGACGGTGCGTCCCAGCGGTTCCAACGAGAAGTCGCGCCGCCGGTCGGTCCGCTGGAAGGCGCCGGGCTGCCCAACGAAGGGTCTGGCGATGACCCGGCTGACGGCGTGCTCCCCCACCAGCAGGCGCCGCGCCGTCTGACACCACTCGTAAAGCTGGTGCACCGGGACGACATCCTCGTGCGTGGCGATCTGGAAGACGCTATCCGCGGAAGTGTAGGCGATAGGATAACCGGTGCGCCGGTGCTCCTCGCCCAATTCATCGACAATCACCGTGCCGGAAGCGGGACGGTTGCCCAGCACGGGGCGGCCGATGGCCTGCTCGAAGGCGCGGATGATCTCCGGCGGAAAGCCGTGCGGATAGGTCGGAAAGGGACGCGGGAGGATCAACCCCATCAGTTCCCAGTGCCCGGTGGTGGAGTCCTTGCCCGCGGACTGCTCGGTCATCCGGCCGAAGGCACCCTCCGGGTGCGGCAGCGGAGTCACCCCGGGGACAGGGACGATCCGCCCTAATCCCAGGGCCTCCAGGTTCGGCAGGCGCAGGCCCCCGACGGCCGCGGCCACGTGCGGGACGGTGCTGCTGCCCTCGTCGCCGTAGCGGGCGGCGTCGGGCAGTTCGCCGACGCCGGCGCTGTCCAGTACCAGGACGACGGCGCGGCGCACCGCCATTAGATACCCCGCCGTCGTGCCACGAACAGGATGCCGGCTAAGGATTTGGCGTCCCGGATCTCGCCCCGCCGGACCATGTCTACGGCCTGCCCTAACGGCACCCGCTCCACGATCAGGTCCTCGTCCGGGGTGCTGTCCGCGGGCCCCTCGGTAAGGCCGGTCGCCAGGAACAGGTGCATGACCTCTGTCATCACCCCCGGCGCCGGATAGAAGGCCGCCAGCGGCTCCCAGCGCGCCGCCTGCGCGCCCACCTCCTCCGCCAGTTCGCGGACGGCGCAGGCCAGCGGCGCCTCTCCGGGCTCGAGGGTGCCGGCCGGAATCTCCAGCAGCGCTTTGCCGACCGCGTAGCGGAACTGCCGGACCATCAGCACCTCATCATGGTCGGTGAGCGGTACGATCACGGCGGCGCCCCGGTGCTCCACGACCTCGCGTTCCGTCTCCCGGCCGTCGGGCAGCCGCACCCGGTCGACGCGCAGATTCACTACCCGCCCCTCGAAGATCC
>CAYHPT010000070.1:4296-5921 GCA_964358435.1 uncultured bacterium
GATGTCGTTCACGCCCACCACTCGCACGATCACTGGATCGCGCGCCTGGCGTTGGCTCAGCTTCCAGTTCGGGGTCGTGACAGGGCCGCTCCCCCCCTCCCTGTTCTTGTCAGAACGTTTCACAACAGACGCGGGCTGCGCCGCGGCTGGTCACCTGCACTTCGGGTTTCACGGGGCGCTAGGCCGGCGCGATGCGCGCTTCTGCGGGATAGATCGGAGTCCCCTCACGTCGGGCCATCTCGTGGAAGGCCTGCAGCAGCCGCGTCGTGATCGGGCCCGGGCGGCCGTCGCCGATGGACCGGCCGTCCACCTCGACGACGGGACCCACTTCGGCACCGGTCCCGGTGAGGAAACACTCGTCGGCGGTGTAGATGTCGTGCAGCGTAAAGACCCGCTCCACGGTGGGAAAGCCCAGCTCGCGGGCCAGCCCCAGGACCGCGTCCCGAGTCACGCCCTGCAGGATGCCCAGGAAGGGCGGCGGGGTCCAGACCTCGCCGCCGCGGACGATGAAGATGTTGTCCGCACTGCACTCGCAGACGTAGCCGTCGGCGGACAGCATGATCGCCTCCTCCACGCCGGCCTGATTGGCCTCGATGCGGGCGAGGATGTTGTTCAGGTAGTTGAGCGACTTCACCCGCGGGTTGAGCATGTCCGGCCGCGCCTTGCGCACGGTGGCCGTGATGGTGCGCAGCCCCCGCTGGTAGGCTTCCCGGGGGTAGAGCTGGATGGTGTCTCCGATGATCACGACCGTGGGGCGGCTGCACTTGCGCGGGTCCAATCCCAGGTCGCCGACGCCGCGGGAGATCACCGGCCGGATGTAGGCGTCGCGCAGACCGTTGCGCCGGAGCGTCTCCAGGATCGCCTCCCGCATCTCCGCCCGCGGGAGGGGGATCTCCAGCATAATCGTCTTCGCCGACTCGTAGAGGCGGTCGAGGTGCTCCTCCAGCCGGAAGACGCGGCCATTGTAGGCGCGGATTCCCTCAAACACCCCGTCCCCGTAGAGGAATCCGTGGTCGAAGACCGAGACCGCCGCCGCCTCCTTGGGCACAAACCTCCCGTCCACGTAGGTGACAAGCCCCATGCGCAATCCTCCCTGTGCCCTTCTAACGCTCGCGTTCCCGCCCGCGCCTTCCGCTAGCCTTCGCCTCCACCGCCGCCCGCCGCAGCGCCGCGCCGACGAAGGCCCGGTAGAGAGGGTGCGGCCGCGTCGGCCGGGAGCGGTACTCCGCATGAAACTGCGTCCCCACAAACCAGGGGTGATCCGGCAGTTCGATGATCTCCGCCAGTTGCTTCTGCGGGTAGATTCCGGTGATGCGCATCCCGTTGGCTTCCAGCACCGACCGGTAGGCGTTGTTCAGCTCATAGCGGTGGCGGTGCCGCTCCTGCACCTCGGCCGCCCCGTAGGCCTCGGCCGCCCGGCTCCCCGGCGCCAGCCGGCAGGGATACGCGCCCAGGCGCATCGTCCCGCCCTTCTCGGTGACGCCCTTCTGCTCCGGCAGCAGGTCGATCACCGGGTGCGGCGTGGCCGGGTCCACTTCGGTGGTGTTCGCTCCATGCAGGCCGCAGACGTGGCGGGCGAACTCCACGACGGCCCACTGCATCCCGTAGCAGATTCCCAGGAACGG
>CAYHPT010000071.1:0-5921 GCA_964358435.1 uncultured bacterium
CCCCAGAGCACTAATCGGTCTACGTCGGCGGGAATTCGCCCGCTGTCCAGAAGGCGCAACTGACCGTGGATGGCGGCCTCCGGTGCAAGTGAAGCCGCTCTTCTGCTGCTGGACCCGGCATCCTCCGTCTTGCCGAGTCCGGGATCGGGTGTGCGCCCGATGCCCGCACTGCGGCCGGTCCATAGACTGAAGAGGGTAGATTCGATGCAGCCGGGTGCGCAGGCCATTCTCGATCTCGCGGGGTTCGGGCAGTTGCTGGACCTCCTGCGAGCCTCAGGCTACCGGTTGATCGGCCCCGTCCGGCGCGACGGGGGCATCGTCTACGATGAGATCTCCTCGGCGGCCGACCTGCCCGCCGGGTGGACGGAGGAGCAGGGTCCCGGGACCTACCGCCTGCAGCGCCGGGACGACGGGGCCCTGTTTGGTTACGCCTCGAGCCCGGACTCCTGGAAGCGCTTCCTCCATCCCCCTGTCCTGAGGTTGTGGAAGGCCCGGCGGGAGAACGGCGACCTGCGGGTGGTCGAGGAACCGGAGGACGCCGGGCCACGTGCGCTCATCGGCGTCCGCGCCTGCGACCTGCACGCCATCGCCATCCAGGACCGCGTCTTCCTCGCCGGGCAGTATGCCGACCCGGCCTACAAGGCGCGCAGCGAAAACGTCTTCATCGTCGCTGTCAACTGCGGGCAGGCCGGCGGCACCTGCTTCTGCTCGTCGATGGGGACAGGTCCCAAGGCGACCACGGGGTTCGACTTGGCCCTAACGGAGATCATGGATGGGGCAGGGCACCGGTTTCTGATTGAGGTGGGGACCGCGCGCGGCGGCGAGATCCTGGAGCGCGTCCCACGCCGCCTCGCCGGTGATGCCGATCGTGAAGCCGGAGAGCGGGTCGTGGCCGAGGCCGCGGCGCAGATGGGGCGGAGCCTGGACACCCGCGATATCAAAGAACTCCTCTACCGCAACCTGGAGCACCCGCGCTGGCAGGAGGTCGCCGCGCGGTGCCTGACCTGCGGCAACTGCACCATGGTCTGTCCGACCTGCTTCTGCACCACGGTCGAGGACGTGACGGATCCCAGCGGTGGGCAGGCGAAGCGATGGCGCCGCTGGGACTCCTGCTTCTCGCTGGAATTCTCTTACGTGCACGGCGGGAGCATCCGCGCCTCCGCCGCGTCCCGGTACCGGCAGTGGCTGACGCACAAACTCGCCACCTGGATCGACCAGTTCGGTACATCGGGCTGCGTCGGCTGTGGGCGGTGCATTACCTGGTGTCCCGTGGGCATCGACATTACGGAAGAGGTCCGCGCCATCCGCCAGACCGCCGCGGCGGCGATGGCGGGAGCACCGAAGGAGGAACACCATGCAGACGCTTGAGCCCGTCCTGGCGGCACATCCCTTCTTCAAGGATCTGAAACCTGAGCACCTTCAAGTGCTGGTCGGGTGCGCCTCCAACGTCCGCTTCGACGCCGGCCAATACATCTTCAAGGAAGGTGAAGAGGCGAATACCTTTTACCTCATCCGCCACGGGACGGTGGCCCTGGAGATGGCGGTTCCCGCGCGCGGGGGCGTGACGGTCCAGACGATCAACGAGGGGGACGTGCTGGGATGGTCCTGGCTCTTTCCCCCCTACCGCTGGCACTTCGACGCCCGGGCCACGGAACTGACGCGCGCCATCGCCCTCGATGGGAAGTGTCTGCGGGACAAGTGCGAGCAGGATCACAGCCTGGGCTACGAACTGGTGAAACGGTTTGCCCAGATCATCGAGCGGCGGCTGCAGGCCACCCGCCTGCAACTGCTGGACATCTACGGCCATGCTCCAGGTCGCTGAACCTGCCGCGGCCGTCGGCCCCATGGTGCCGCGCCTGTTCCGCGTCCGCGGGTGGCGCCGCGAGACCCGCGACACCGTCACGGTGGACCTGCAGGCGGTGGCGCGGGCGGACGAGTCCGGGTTCACACCGGGCCAGTTCAACATGCTCTACGTCTTCGGCATCGGCGAGATCCCCATCTCCATCAGCGGAGACCCCGGCCGGGTCGACATCCTGGGGCACACGGTGCGGGCGGTGGGGGCGGTAACGCAGGCGCTCGCCGCGATGAAGCGGGGGGCGCTCGTCGGCGTACGCGGCCCCTTCGGCACCTCCTGGCCGGTAGACGAGGCGGAAGGGAGCGACGTGGTGATCGTGGCCGGCGGCATCGGCCTGGCGCCGCTGCGCCCCGTCCTGTACCGGTTGCTCGCCCGCCGGGAGAAGTTTGGCCGCATTGTGCTCCTTTACGGGGCGCGTACGCCGGGTGATCTGCTCTACGTGCGCGAGCTGGAGCGGTGGCGCAGCCGGATGGACCTGGACGTGGAGGTGACGGTGGACGCTGCGGCGGGGAACTGGCGAGGCAACGTCGGCGTCGTGACCACGCTCATCCCGCGGGCGCCCTTCGACCCGGCCAGCAGCGTGGCCCTGGTCTGCGGCCCGGAGGTGATGATGCGCTTCACCGTGCGCGAACTCCAGGCCCGGGGTGTGCGGGACGACCGGCTGTTCCTCTCCATGGAGCGGAACATGAAGTGCGGGATCGGGCTGTGCGGGCACTGCCAGTACGGGCCGTTCTTCATCTGCCGCGACGGCCCGGTGTTCCCCTACGGCCAGATCGCCCCGTACTTCCGGGTGCGGGAGATCTGAGATGGCGCGACAGCGCCGGCCGAAGGTTGCGGTTTGGAAGTTCGCCTCCTGTGACGGGTGTCAACTGACCCTGCTTAACTGTGAGGAAGAGTTGCTGGCCGTCGCCGGGGAGGTGGAGATCGCCTACTTCCTGGAGGCGTCGCGCGCCGTCGTCCGGGGGCCCTACGATCTGTCGCTGGTCGAAGGCTCGATCTCGACGCCGCACGACGCGGCGCGCATCCAGATGGTGCGGCGCGCCTCGCGGGTCCTGGTGACGATCGGCGCCTGCGCCACGGCCGGCGGGATCCAGGCCCTGCGCAACTTTGCCGACGTGGAGGCGTGGCGCGCGCTGGTGTACGCCCACCCCGACTATGTGGAGACGCTGGCGACGTCGACGCCGGTCGCGGCCCACGTGGCGGTGGACTTCGAACTGCGCGGCTGTCCCATCAGCAAGGGGCAGCTCCTGGAAGTGCTCACGGCCTTCCTGCACGGCCGCCGGCCGGCCATCCCCACCGACAGCGTGTGCCTGGAGTGCAAGCGCCGGGGGACGGTGTGCGTCATGGTCGCCGCCGGGACGCCGTGCCTGGGGCCGATCACCCAGGCTGGCTGCGGCGCGATCTGTCCCGCCTACCAGCGCGGGTGCTACGGCTGCTACGGCCCGATGGAGACGCCCAACGCCACCGCCCTGACCGACTGGTGGCGGCACCTGGGGGTGCCGGACGGAGACATCGCGCGCGCGCTGCGCACCTTCAACGCCTGGGCCGAACCTTTCCGCACGGAGAGCGAGCGCCGTGAGCCGCACTAGGACCATCAAGGTCGACTACCTGGCGCGTGTCGAGGGCGAAGGCGCCATGTACGTGCGCGTGCGCGGCGGACGGGTCACCGACGTGCAACTGCGCATCTTCGAACCGCCCCGCTTCTTCGAAGGATTCCTGCGAGGGCGGCGGTTCACCGAGGCCCCGGACATCACGGCGCGCATCTGCGGCATCTGCCCGGTGGCCTACCAGATGAGTTCCATCAACGCCATGGAGGATGTGTGCGCCGTGCCGGTAGATCCGCAGGTGCGGGCGCTGCGCCGCCTGCTGTACTGCGGCGAGTGGATCGAGAGCCACGCCTTGCACATCTACCTGCTGCACGCGCCCGACTTTCTGGGCTACGAGAGCGCGGTGCATCTGGCGAAGGACCACCCGGCGATCGTGGAACGGGGGCTGCGGCTGAAGAAGGCCGGCAACGACCTGATGACCCTGCTGGGCGGCCGGGAGGTGCACCCGATTAACGTCCGCGTGGGCGGATTCTACCGGGTGCCCACGCAGCGGGAACTGGTTCCCCTGACCGAGCAACTGAAGTGGGCGCGCGACGCGGCGCTGGAGACGGTGCGCTGGACGGGGACCCTCGAGTTTCCGGACTATCAGCAGGACTACGAGTTCGTCGCCCTCTCCCATCCCGACGAGTACGCTATTACGGAGGGACGCCTCACCTCCAATAAGGGACTGGACATCGCCGTCCGCGAGTACGATGAGCACTTCGAGGAAGAACACATCCCCTATTCCAACGCCCTCCACTCGCGGCTGAAGGCGCGCGGTGCCTACCTGGTCGGCCCGCTGGCGCGCTACAATCTGAATTTCGACCGGCTCTCCCCTCTGGCGCAGGAGGCGGCGCTGGCCGCGGCCCTGGGCCCGACCTGCCGGAACCCGTTCCAGAGCATCATCGTGCGCAGCGTGGAGACTCTCTATACCTGCGACGAAGCCCTGCGGCTGATCGCCGCATACATGCCCCCCGAGCGGCCGTCCGTGGAGGTCGCCCCGCGCGCCGGGACGGGGTACGGGTGCACCGAGGCGCCGCGCGGCATCCTCTACCACCGCTACACCATTGACGACGAGGGCTTCATCACGGACGCGAAGATCGTGCCGCCCACGGCACAGAACCAGAAGGCTATCGAAGAAGACCTGCGGGCTTTCGTTGGACCGCGCATCGACCTCCCGGAGGAGAACCTCACCTGGCAGTGCGAGCAGGCCATCCGCAACTACGACCCCTGCATCTCCTGCGCCACCCACTTCCTCGCCCTGCGGGTGGACCGGAAGTAGGCCATGAGCGCTCCCGTCGACGCGGACCGCCTGGGTCGCCCGCGGGTGCTGGTGATTGGTGTGGGCAATCCGTACCGGCGCGACGACGCCGCCGGGCGAGAGGCCGTCCGCCGCCTCCGCGACCGCGCGCCGCATGTCATCGCCACGCTGGAACACGACGGCGAAGGCACCTCGCTGATGGAAGCCTGGCAGGGCGCGGATCTGGTGATCGTGGTGGACGCGGTCTCCTCGGGCGCCGCTCCGGGGACGGTGCAGCGATTCGATGTTCGTAGCGAGCCGCTGCCGGCCGCCATCCGGCGCGATTCCACCCACGCGGTGGGCGTTCCAGACGCGGTGGAACTCGCCCGGGCGCTGGGCCGGCTGCCGCCGCGTCTGATCGTCTATGGCATCGAGGGCCGGGCCTTTGACGCTGGCGAGGCTCTCTCGCCGGAGGTCGAACGAGCCGTGGACGACGTGATCTCCCGCATCCTCGGCGACGTGCGGGTCGAGGGAGGTCTGCCCGCGGATGCGTGAACTCTGCGTGCGCGAGTCCACCGGCCGGCCGCCGGTGCAGCGGCTGCGGATCTCCATCCGCGGCGCGGTGCAGGGCGTCGGTTTCCGGCCTTTCGTCTACCGTCTGGCCACCGACCTGGGACTTGTCGGCTGGGTGAGCAACACCGCCCAGGGGCTCTTCATCGAAGTCGAGGGTGAACGCGGGCGTCTGGAGGAGTTCCTGCGCCGGCTGGAGCAGGAGCGGCCGCCGCGCGCGGTCCTCACCAGTCTGGAGACCGACCTCCTGGAGCCCGCCGGATTTTCTACCTTTGAAATCCGAGCCAGCGACGCCGACGGCGCGAAGACGACGCTGATGCTCCCGGACATCGCCACCTGTCCGGACTGTTTGCGCGAGATGTTCGACCCGGCGGACCGGCGCTATCTCTATCCATTTACGAACTGCACCAACTGCGGCCCGCGCTTCAGCATCATCGAAGCGCTCCCCTACGACCGCGCCAACACGACGATGCGCCACTTCGAGATGTGCGACGACTGCCGCGCCGAGTACGAGGACCCGCTGGACCGGCGGTTTCACGCCCAGCCCATCGCCTGCCCCCGCTGCGGCCCCCGCCTGACGTTATGGGATCGCGCGGGCGCGGCGCTGGCCACGGACGACGAAGCGCTGCGCGGGGCCGCGGACGCGATCCGTGCAGGAGCGATCGTCGCC
>CAYHPT010000072.1:0-3305 GCA_964358435.1 uncultured bacterium
GTCGACGGCGAGTCAGAACGTAGTCGAGCCGGAGGCCGTCCCCCTCGCCCGGCCCCCCTCTTACGCCACGTGCGTGAGGGCCTGGGCTTCCGCCGGGTCGACCTTAATGCCCGGCCCCATCGTCGTGGCGATGGTGATCGAGCGCAGGTACTGCCCCTTCACCGCCGCCGGCCGCGCCCGCACCAGGGCGTCGATCAGGGCGGCGAAGTTCTTGACCAGGTCCTCTTCGCTGAAGGCAGCCTTCCCGAGGGGGGCGTGGATGATGCCGGTCTTGTCCACGCGGAACTCGATCTTCCCCGACTTGATCTCGCGCACAGCCTTCCCCACTTCAAACGTGACCGTGCCGGCCTTGGGGTTAGGCATCAGGCCGCGCGGGCCGAGGATCCGCCCCAGCCGGCCAACGACGTTCATCACGTCGGGGGTCGCCACGGCGACGTCGAACTCCGTCCAGCCCCCCTGGATCTTCTCGACCAACTCCTCCACGCCAACGAAGTCGGCGCCCGCCACTTCCGCCTCCTTGGCCTTCTCCCCCTTGGCGAACGCGGCCACGCGCACGGAGCGGCCCGTCCCCGCCGGGAGAGCCACCGTGCCGCGTACCTGCTGGTCCGCGTGCTTGGGGTCCACCCCCAGCCGCACGTGCGCCTCGACGGTCTCGGCGAACTTAGCCTGGGCCGTCTGCTTCAGCAGTCTGACCGCTTCCTCGGGGGGGGTAGAGCCGCGTGCGGTCGATCAGCTTGCTCGCTTCCACGTAGCGCTTGCCGTGCTGGGCCATCTCTCTCCTCCCGTGGTCCGCGCGGGCACCCGCGGTGCCCTCCCACACGGATGATCTAGCCGACGACCTCGATCCCCATGGAGCGGGCGGTGCCTTCGATCATCCGCATCGCCGCCTCCACGTCGGACGTGTTCAGGTCCTGCATCTTCTGCTGCGCGATGTCCCGCAGTTGCCGGCGCGTCACCTTGCCCACCTTGGTCTTGTTGGGTTCTCCCGACCCCTTCTCCAGGCCCGCCGCCTGCTTCAGCAGCACCGCCGCCGGCGGGGTCTTGGTGACGAAGGTGAAGGTGCGGTCGGCGTAGATGGTAATCTCCACCGGAACGATCGTGCCGACCTGGCGCGCGGTCCGCTCGTTGTAGGATTTCACGAACTCCATGATGTTCACGCCGTGCTGGCCCAGCGCCGGGCCCACGGGGGGCGCCGGGGTGGCCTTGCCGGCCGGGATCTGCAGTTTGACGACCGCGACGACCTTCTTCGCCATTCGATCTCTCCGTCTGCGCTAGACTTTCTCGACCTGTCCGAAGTCGAGCTCCACCGGCGTCTCCCGGCCGAAGATGGAGACCAGGACCCGGACCTTCTCCTTCTCCAACATGATCTCGTCCACGATGCCGGTGAAATCCTGGAACGGTCCAGCGGTAATGCGCACCGGCGAGCCCTTCGCGTAGGTGATGCGGTACTTGGGCGTCTCGTCCCGCAGCTGCTTGAGGAGCTGCCGGACCTCCTTATCCTCCAGCGGCACGGGGCGGCCGCCGGAGCCGACGAATCCGGTGACGCCGGGGGTGTTGCGCACCACGTACCAGGAGTCGTCGTCCATGATCATCTGCACCAGGACGTACCCGGGGAAGATCTTCTTTTCCACCTCGCGCCGCTTGCCGCCCTTGATCTCCTTCTCTTTCTCCATGGGCACGAGGACCTGGAAGATCTTCTCGCGCATATTCATGGACTCGGTGCGCCGCTCCAGGTTGGTTTTCACCCGGTTCTCGTAGCCGGAGTAGGTGTGGATGACGTACCAGCGGATCCGCGGATCGACAGGCTGTTCCGGTTCCGGCTCCTCCTCCGCGGCGGCCGGTTCCTCCACCTGCACTGGTTCGTCAATGAACAGATGCTTCAGGGGGTCTTCGGTCATGGCTGCCTGTAGAGTCTCACGGTCCAACCAACCAGCGTTTTACGCTCACGGTGAACAGGTAGTCCCAGGCGCCCAGGTAGAGGGCCAGGGCGATCAGCACCACCAGGACGATCAGCGTCGAGCCGGTCAGCTCCTTGCGGGAGGGCCAGTCCACCCGGGCCAGTTCCGCTCGCACGTCGTGGAGGTAGCGAACGATCCGCTCCCAGATCGCCGGGCCGCGCCGCGCCGCCGCCGGGCGGGCGACGCGCTGCACCAGCCGCCCTGCCTTCGCATCAGTTGTCCGGGCCATGGCCTCCCTCGTCTGTGCCGGAACCGGCTCCTGGAAATCGCCCAAAAAAAGAAAAAGACCTGAAGCGCCCTGTCAAGCGCCCTTCATTATAGGAAGCGCCCGCCCACCGGTCAAGGTGGTGTCGGATCTATCTGCACCAACTGACTCGCCGCGGCGCGGGCAGGGGCCGGGCGGGGGCGCACCGAATGGCTGGAACACTCGCGCCAGGCCAGGCGAGAGCGGTGACCTTTGATGCGCTGGTGTGCGGTCTGCGGCGACGAGATGATCCCGGAGTTCGGCAGTTCCTGCGAGGACCCGATCGCCTGGGCCTGCCGCGCCTGCGGCTTTCTACAGTTGGAGACGGGAGGGTGGCCGCTGAGCGGGGAGCAACTCGCCGCCGTCCGCGAACAGGCCCCTTCCCCCGCCGCCCCCGTGGCAGCGCCGGTCCCCGCGGCCGTGCGGGCAGCCCGGGAGGTCCTCTCCACCTTCAGCCTCGCCCCGCCGGTGGACGTTGAGCGGGTCGCCTCCCTCCTCGGGTACCCGGTGGAGTGGGTACACCGCCCACCGAGCGAGCGCGGCGGGATCGCCCGCCAGGCCGACCGCGACACCCTCCTGCTTAACCGGGACTACCCCTTCCGCTCCACGGCCGAGTGGCGCTGGGTCCTGGCGGAGGAACTAGCCCACGCCGTGCTCGGGCACACTGCCCTGGCGGCGAGCGATGCCCCGGGCGGGGCACCGGCCCTACGGGAACCGGAGCGCCGCCGGGAGGAGCGGTCGGCGAAGGCATTCGCCGCCGCACTTCTGATGCCCGCCGCGGAGGTCCGGGCCGAGTTCCGCCGGGCGCAGCCGCGGCGGCGCCCGGCGATGGGGCAGAGGGAACGCGAGGAACGGCTGCAGCAGGTCGTCAGCGACCTGGCCCATACCTTCCAGATCTCCCGGACGGCGATGCGCATCCGTCTGGAGGACCTCGGCCTCCTGCACTGACCACCTGAACCGCCGGTTCCGCCCCCGCCAGGCGCGACTCTCGTCCCCTTCGTTGCTGTTTAGCGGCCCTCGATTTTCGGCCCCCGCACCCGACTAGCAGGTTCCCGGAGTGGCATGGAATTAGCACGAAATGGGCATCAAAGAGGAACGGGTCT
>CAYHPT010000072.1:3315-5848 GCA_964358435.1 uncultured bacterium
GTGGATCCCAAGGCGCAGGCCGCCGAGCGCCTGCTCAAGCGGTTGTCGGTGGCCATCAAGACGTTCGGTCTCTACCCGCAGCACCACCCGGTGGCGGTGCGCGCCCTGGAAGGTCTCGTGGCCGCGATCCGGCCGTACCTGGGGACCTACGGGCCTTTCGTCGCGCGGATCACCAAACACAGTTTCGTCATCGACGGGGTGAGCTACGAAGGGAAAGCCTATCACGGCCTGGCCCTCCACATGTATACCCGCAAACTCGCAGTCATTACGATCCTCCCGGCCGTAAGCGACAAAGAACTAGCCTCGTTCCTTTCAGTCGTCGGCATGGATCGGCTTGGCCTGGAGGCCGGCGGCGGGATTGAGCATCTACTGTGGCAGTCCGGCGTCGGCAACGTCCAGGTCATCGAACTGACGCTGGATCAGGAGCAGGAGGCGGAGGCACTGGGTCTGAACGCGTTCCTGGCGCTGATCGGCCGGGGGCGCCTGGCGCCGCCCGAGCGGGAGGCAGTGAT
Source organism: uncultured bacterium (assembly GCA_964358435.1). Taxonomy (GTDB): domain Bacteria; phylum Sysuimicrobiota; class Sysuimicrobiia; order Sysuimicrobiales; family Humicultoraceae; genus Humicultor. The sequence goes on from CAYHPT010000072.1 coordinate 3,828, forward strand.
CGATATTCTCTATGCCGCCGATCAGACGGCCCAGCTGCTGCAGAACGTATATCTGATGTGCGCGGAAGTGTTCGACAAGATCACCCCGGAGGACCAAATTGGGCATGCTTACCAGGCGGTGCGAACTCTCGACCGCCTGATACTGGACGAACCCCTGGAGGGGCAGCCACAGCTTTACGCCAGCCTCGCCGAAGCGGTGCTCCTCGTGGAAGAGTCCCTCCGTTCCGCCCTGCCGCGCATCCTCATTGAGCGTGCCAGCGAAGACACTTCCGCCAAGTTTCTGTTGACGCATGTCACCATCGACCAGCTGGCCGAGATCATCGCCCGGGCGGTTGACGGCGCCGACGTGGAGAAGCGCGTGGCCGGCATCCTCCGCGTCCTGCCCTGCCTGGCCGGAAGGCGGAGGCCCTGCTCTCACTCCTGGACGCACGCCTGCAGCCTCCGGGTGCCCGGCCCGGCTGGCTGAGCGACGCCGTCCGGCCTTCCCTCGGCGAGGCCGCCGACGGCCGGGAGCCGGAAGTGCCGCCCGAGTTTGTCTTTGAAGACGGCGTCATCGTGATCAATCACGAGGAGCTGGCCGAACGCCTCCGGGAAGCCAAGTTGATCGACGAGACGACCGCGCTGCGGGAAGTCATCATGACGCTGGTTGACGTTCTGCGAAACGAGACCGACGAGGAAGAGTTGCTCGACCTCGCCGACGCGCTGGCCGGCCACCTCCCCTGGATGGTCGACCATCAGGAGTTCGGGCTCCTGGCCACCGTGCTGGAGCGATTGAAGCGGATCGTCACTGCCGGTGACGACAGCCGCAGCGCACTGGCCGCCGGCATCGTCAAGCGGATGACGGAGTATCCACTCCTGGATCACCTGCTGGCCGCCCTCTGGGCGAGCCGCGATACCCCCGCCGAGCCGGAGGTACGGCAGGTCCTGGAGGTCCTAGCGGGGGATGCGGTGCTCCCTTTGATCCGCGCCCTGGGCGGGGAGCCGCGCGCCGGGATGCGGGCCGTCCTCTGCGACATCCTGGTACTCATCGGACGGGACCATGTGAGTGAGCTCGGAAGCTTCGTCCATGACGAACGCTGGTACCTGGTGCGCAACGTCGCCAACATCCTCGGGCGCCTCCAGAGTCCTGAGGCGGTGACCCATCTGGAACGCGCGACCGGTCATCCGGAATATCGCGTGCGCCGGGAAGCCGCGGACGCCCTCGCCCGGCTGGGTACAGAGGCGGCGCAGGAGTTGCTCGTCCGTCTGCTGGGCGATCCCGATCGACGAATCCAGTTGAAGGCCGTGCAGGCGCTCGACGCCTGGGGCGCCCGACGGGCGATGTCGAAAGTGCTCGCCATCCTCATGGCCCGAGATCCGCTGCACCGGCACTACGATCTCAAGGCGGCGGTGCTCGAGGCCCTTGAGCGCCTCGCCGCCAAGGAGGCGCTGCCGGTGCTGCGGCGGCTGGCCCGGAACCCCCTCGCCCTCGGCCAGCGCAGCCGGGAACTGCGGACTCTGGCCCGGCGCGCCGTGGCAGCCATTGAGGGGCAGGCACCACCGGACGCCGGGAAGCGGGCGCCCAGCGTGCAGGCTTCCTGGGGAAGCGGATCCCATGGCTGAGCCCTCCGCTCCCGCCCCGACCACGGGGCCGACCTCCCGCGTGCTCTGGTCTCATGCGCCGGGCGGCAAACGCGCCCGGGCGCGGCGACCCGGTGAGATCCTCAGTGCGATCTCTCGCACCCGGCGGACGGCCGCGCTCTTTGGCATCGACCACCCGGTAGTCATGGAGACGATGGTCGAGGCGCATGAGGTCATCGCCCAGTTGCTGGCGACACGCCTCTCACTCCGCTTCTCCATATACGAGGGCGCCTTCTTCGTGGAGAACAGGGTGCTCCTGGAAGAGAGTCTGCAACTCTACCCCCTGCTCGTAGAGATGCGCGAGCGCGAGATCGGTACCATCGAGCTCCACGCCGGTCTGGAAGCCGTGGAACTCTGCAGTCTGGTGGCGCGTGTGGTGCCCATGCTGCTGCCGCTGCCCG
>CAYHPT010000073.1:0-5834 GCA_964358435.1 uncultured bacterium
GCGCGGCCGTGAAGTCGGCGATTTTCTGCGTGAACTGATCGTACTGCGGCCGGACGAAGACGGTGAGAGTGATTTGCCCGGCCGGCCTTTCGACGGAACGGTAGACTTTGCCGCCGACGACCGCAATGTAGGGCAGCGGCTCGCCCGTCTCCCACTGATAGGTCTGCATGCCTGCCGCTTCGGTGCGGTTCACCTTCCCGGTCGAGGCCAGGAGATAGCCCGCGGGGACCGTGACCGTTGTCTTCAGCGTGCCCCGGTTCGCCGAGATATCGCCAAACGGGCTGATCAGGACGGGATAGAGGACCCCGTCGTCCAGCAGGATCAGGTCGTCGAACAGCAGGAAGGGCTGGCCCTCATACTCAAAGGTGAGCGTCCCCGTCGCGCCCGGCTGAAGCGGCGGATCAAACGTCAGGGCCAGCGATTCCCGCTCGCGGCGAAACGTCAGCGGGACGCCGGTAATCGCCTTGGCGGTGAGATCGGAATCGAGATACACCCGGGCGGTGGCCACGGGCGATGGGCTGTTAACGCGGAACTGCACGGCCGTTTTCGCTTTCATTGTCCCGAAGCGCGTGATCCGGCAGTCGGGCGTGCAGGAGACGACGAAGGGGACCGGCCGGATATCCGCGGTGATCTCAAAGGCCTGAAAGAGCAGGTCTTCCAGGCTCTGCGACGGCGCCGCCGTGGGGAAGACGGCGACGGCGAGGGCCAGGATCACCAGGACAAGAGAGGCCGGACGCCAGGATTTCCACACCATCCTTCTCACCTCATTCCTACCCTATCCCGTTCCCACCAGCGGGCCATCGGATACCTGTCCCGAACGCACGTCTGAGTACGCCCGGCTTTGCGGGACACCGCGCCGCCCCGGGCCCCGGAGGCCGCTGGCCGGGAGGTCTACGGGCGGTATATTTATTTATCTTACAGCGCCGGGCAGGAACAGTGCCAGCGCCGCGGCGATGGCGTGGCGGTGGGCCTCCTCGCGGGTGACCAGCCGGCGGGTGAGCCACCCGATGGTGCCCACCATTTCTACCTCTGGCAGGGCGGAGCGTTCCCGCACGACCTCGCCAATATCCTGGCCCCGGCGGACCAGTGCCGCCACGTCCGGCGGGAGGGCGATGCGCATCCCGCCCCCCAGGCCGACCCGCCCGCCGCGGTCCACGACTGCCGCCCAGCCGCCAAGGAAGGTGCCGTAGGGCGTTTCCTCGATCCCATCTTCTATACCAATACCCAGGTCGGCGCCCCCCTCCTCCAGGGCGCGGCGCGCCCGGGCCAGCGCTCCCTGGATTGTCTCCTCCGCCGAGGTGGGGGCGGGACCGACGCCGGAGTCCACGGCGAGCGCAATGATCTCTGCGTGTGGAAAGACCTGCCGCACGACCGCGGTGGCGGCGGCGACCTTCGCCGGGTGTTGGGAGCCGATGGCGATGCGCCTCGGGACGGAGGGCGGCGGGCTGCTGCCGTGCGGGGCCATCTGTTAGACTGAATCGGCGATGAAGCCGATGATCTTCGAGTTCGGCCCCATCGTCATCCGCTGGTACGGGGTGATGATGGCGCTGACCATCCTCACCAGCATCGTCTTCGCTGCGCGCTGGGGGCCGCGCTTCGGCATCGACCGGGCCTTCATCGACCGCATCACCTTTTGGCTGGCCATCGTCCTCTTCGCCGGCGCCCGACTGGGATACGTCGTCTCACATCCTGCTGAGTTCCGCGATCCGCTGGAGATCTTCCGCCTCTGGCACGGCGGTCTGACCTCCCACGGCGCCATCGCCGCGGGCCTGCTTTACGGGTACCTCGTGTCGCGCCGCAGCGGCGTGTCCTTCTGGTCGCTCGCCGACACGATTGCCTGGACCATCCCACTGGGCAACATCTTCGTCCGGTTCGGGAACTTCATGAACGGGGAACTGTACGGCGACCCGACGACGCTGCCTTGGGGCATCGTCTTTCCTACGGTGCCGGACGTGCCGCGCCATCCCCTGCAGGTGTACGAGATGGTCCTGGCCGCGATCATTCTAGTGGTTGCGTGGCGCGTCGCCCGGCGCCGCGCCTTCCCGGGACAGGTGTGGTGGGTGATCGTCGTGCTGACGTCGATTGGGCGGCTCTTTTTCGACGCGCTGCGCAGCGAGGAGCACGACATCCTGGGGCTCATCGCCTACGGACAGGTGGCGGCGGTGATCCTGTTGGTAGTCGGCGTCTGGTTCCTCTGGCGCCGCCCCACCCAACGGCTCAACGATCATCCCCCAGCAACTTCACCGGAAGCTGCGCCTCGATGATCGCCTGAATCACGGCCACAGGGATCTCCTCGTCTCCGCGCCCGTTGTCTCGTCCGGGCTATCTGCCCCGAAGCAGAGCGGCGAGCGGCTGGACCGCGTCCGTCAACGGTCCCGGCAGCACCCCCAGGAGGATCACTACCACCGCGGCGGTGACGATGGCGAAGCGCACGCCGGGCGCGCGGACGACGTTTATCCCGGCCTGATCTTTGCCGGTGAACATCAGGTAGGGCACGCGCAGGTAGTAGTAGACGGAGATCACGCTCGTGAGGGCAGCGATCAGCGCCACGGCCGGCTGCCCCGCGCCCAGGGCGGCGTTGAAGAGGTAGAACTTGCGGATGAACCCCGCCGTCGGCGGCAGCCCCGCCAGGGAGACCATGAAGATCGTCATCGCCGCGGCCAACCAGGGCGCGCGCGCGCCGAGCCCCGCATAATCCTCGATCCGGTCCGCCTCTTCGCCCGCCCGGTCCAGCAGCAGCACCACGGCGAAGGCCCCCAGGGTCATGAAGAGATACACGACCAGGTAGAAGGTCATCGCCCAGGCCCCGTCGGGCGTGCCCGCGGCCATGCCGATCAATAGATACCCGGCGTGGGCGATGCTGGAGTAGGCGAGCAGGCGCTTCATCGAGCGCTGCATCAGCGCGACCAGGTTGCCCAGAATCATCGTCGCGATGCTGAGCGCCGCCAGCAGCACGGTCCACTGCCCGGCCAGCGCCCCCAGGCCCAGGGGGAAGGCCCGCAGTACCGCGGCAAACGCCCCCACCTTGGCGATCACCGCCATGTAGGCGGTCACCGGCAGCGGCGCGCCTTCGTAGACATCGGGGGCCCAGGCGTGGAACGGGACGAGGGCGGCCTTGAAGGCCAGGCCGATCGTCAGCAGGGCGATCCCGATCCCCAGCATCGGGGTCAGTCCCGCGGCCGCGGTCTGTCCGAGGGCGGCCAGACCGGTGGACCCGGCGGCGCCGTACAGAAGCGCGACTCCATAAAGAAAGAACGCCGTGGAGAACGATCCCAGCAGGAAGTACTTCATCCCGGCTTCCTGCGAGCGGACGTTCCCGCGGCGGAAGGCGGCCAGCACGTAGAGCGGGATCGACAGCGTCTCCAGGCCCAGAAAGAGCACGATCAGATCCGCGCTCGCGGCCATGACCATCGCGCCCAGGCACGAGGAGAGAAGCAGAGCGTAGTACTCGCCCCGTTCCAGCCCGAAGCGCCGCAGGTAGTCCAGGCTGAGGACGGTCGCCAGCACCGCGGCCAGCAGCGCGATCATCTGCAGCACCTGCGTGGCCGCGTCGCGCACGTACATGCCGCCGAAGGCGGGCGGGCGGATGCCCACGCGCACCAGGGCGGCGGACGCGGCGACCAGGCCGAGAATCGTCAGCGGCGCCAGGGCCCGCTGCCCCCGGTGGCCCACCAGCACATCCCACAGCAGCACCACCATAGCGGCACTCGCCACGATGATCTCTGGCAGGACGGTCCGAAGATCCACGGCGGCGTTCACGGCCGCACACCTGCTGGCGGACCGGCGGCTCCATTCGCCGCATCGACGTTTCTCGCCGCGACGATCTGTCGTTTCAAGAAACGTGCCTGCGCGGCCCGGGACTCCACCCGCTCGACCACGGCGCGCACGGAGGCTTCGGAGCGGCGCAGCAGCGGCGACGGGTAGAGACCGATCCAGAAGATCAGGGCGATCAGCGGGACGAAGAGCAGCGTCTCCCGCCAGCCGACCTCCACCAGCCGCTCGGGGGTCTTCGCCGTGACCGGGCCCTGCATCACCTTCTGGTACGCCCACAGCAGATAGATCACCGAGAGGATCACGCCGACGGCGGCGAGGGCGGCGAAGGCCACCGACCGCCGGAAGGTCCCCAGCAGGATGAGAAACTCGCCGACGAAGCCGTTGGTGGACGGCAGGGCGGCCGAGGACAGCATGATGATCGTGAAGATCACGGCGAAGCGCGGCATCAGCGCGGCCACGCCGCCGTAGTCCTTGATCTCGCGGGAGTGCAGCCGGTCGTAGAGCACGCCGACGATGAGGAATAGCCCGCCCGTGCTGATCCCGTGGTTGACCATCTGCAGCAGCGCGCCCTGCATCGCCTCAGTGGTCAGGGCGAAAATGCCGAGGGTGACGAATCCCAGGTGGCTGACGCTGCTGAAGGCCACCAGGCGCTTCAGATCCGGTTGGGCCCAGGAGACGATGCCGCCGTAGATGATCCCGATCACCGCCAGCGTCAGCAGCAGCGGCGCCGCGGCGACGGCCACCTCGGGAAACAGCCCCAGCGAGAAGCGGATGAAGCCGTAGGTCCCCATCTTCAGCAGGATTGCCGCCAGGACGACGCTGCCGGCAGTCGGCGCCTCGACGTGGGCGTCGGGCAGCCACGTGTGCAGCGGCCACACCGGCACCTTCACGGCGAAGGCCAGGGTGAAGGCGGCAAAGAGCCAGGGGGCGAGGGTCGCCGGGGCCGCGGTCTCCTGCAGGCGCAGCAGATCGAAGGTGCGCGCCCCGGGCGGCGCGGCCACAAGATACAGCGCGATGATGGCCACGAGCATCAGGACGCTGGCCGCCATCGTATAGAGGATGAACTTGTTGGCCGCGTAGGTGCGGTTGGGGCCGCCCCAGATCCCGATCAGGAAGTACATCGGGACCAGCACCGCCTCCCAGAAGACGTAGAAGAGCACCAGGTCGAGGCTGAGGAAGGTCCCGAGCGCGGCGGTCTCCAGAAGCAGCATCGCCACCGTGAATTCCTTGACTTTCTCCTCGATCGAGCCCCACGAGGAGAGCAGCGCGATGGGGAAGATCACCGCCGTCAGCATGACCAGCAGCAGCGAGATGCCGTCCACGCCCACCGCGTACTGAATCCCCAGCAGCGGCACCCAGGGGCGCCGGACGACGAACTGCATCGCGCTCGCGGCCGGGTCGAACATCTGGAAAAGCCGCGCGGCCAGATAGAGCGCGGCCAGGCTCGCCAGCAGGCCCAGCCAGCGCGCCGCGGCCACACGCCCGCGCGGCAGCGCGGCCACGAGCGCGGCACCGATCATCGGTGCAAAGATCAGCCAGGAGAGCATCAGCGGGTCGCCCAGTAGGCCATCAGCAGAATCGTGCCGACGAGAATGATCGCCGCGTACTGGCGGACGTACCCGGTCTGCAGACGGCTCAGCCCGCGGGCGCCGCCGGCCGCCAGCGCGCCGATCCCGTTCACCGCGCGATCGATGAGGCCGAGGTCCACCGGTCCGGCCAGGAGCACGGCCAGCCGTTTGGCCGCGGGCACGAAGATGCCGTCGTACAGATCGAGCAGGTACCAGTGACGGCTGAACAGCCGGGCGACCCAGCCCAGGTCGGGGTCCCGCCGGCCGCGGTAGCCCAGCCAGCCGATGGCGACGCCGGCCACACCGGCCAGGATCGAGAGAGCCGGCACGAACAGCCCCGGCGCCGCCTCAGGCGGTACGCCCTCGGCGAACTGCGGGGCCAGGAACTCCAGCAGCGGCGCCCCGATGCGCTGCGCGCCCAGCAATCCCCCGGCGACACTGAGCAGAGCCAGCAGCGCCATCGGCCAGAGCATTACCGGCGGGGCTTCGTGC
>CAYHPT010000074.1:0-5798 GCA_964358435.1 uncultured bacterium
TCTGCTTGGCCGCCTCTGCGGCGATCCGCCGCCAGCGCTCCCCGCGGGCGGGCGACGGGCGGGCGACGGCGCGGCGGGTGAGGACGGGTACGAACCGTCCAATGCCGAGCTCCGTGCCCTGGCGAATGATTGTGTCCATCTTGCCGCCTTTCGGGACGCCCTGGACGAGGGTCAGGTGCACGGCGGGCAGCGCGCCGGAGCGCGTCTCGATGACTCGCCCTTCCACCGCGCGCGGGGTGACGGCCGCCAGGTCCACGACGTAGTCCTGCCCGCGTCCGTCAAATACGACGATGCGCTCACCCGGGCGCAGCCGGAGCACCGTCGCCACGTGGTGCGATTCCTCCGGCGGCAGCACCACCCGATTGCCCTGCACGGCCTCGGGGGGAACGAAGAAGCGGCGCATCGGACGGGGCGCCCTCAGGCCGACTGCAGCGCGCGAAGGTAGCGGATCTGGCCGACATGGTAACTGTCGTGCGTCGCCCGCCGCAGCAGCCGGACGGCGACAGGCTGCGTCTCCGTCCACCTCCGGTACCAGACGACCTGACGCGAGAGGGCCTGGTCGTCCATTCCTCGGGCCCGCTCCAGCAGGTCGCGGGAGAGACGAAGCAGCGCATCCACATCGGCCTGCCAGGCGCGCTCGTCGCCGGAGATCTCCTGCCAGTCGGTCTGCTCGAGTACCGCCCGGTCCGGCGGATCACCGTCCAGCGCTTGCATGATGCCGCGCTTCCAGAGGATCAGGTGCCGGACAATCTGCCAGATGGAGTGGCGCCCCGGCGCCGACTTCCACCCCGCCTCCGCCGCGGTGACCCCTGCAAGCGCCTCGGAGAGCGAGGGCTGCGCCTGCCAGGCCTGCTTGAAGAGCGTGGTTTCGAGTTGATCGGTGACCAGGTCCTTGACCGAAATCACGCGCGCCCTCCCTCGCTGCCAGCTATTCTACACGCCACGCGGAGCCACGACGGCCACCAGCGCCCGCCACTCCTCGGCCGCCACCGCCCCGGCAACCGCTAACCCGCCGCGCCCAAGCGCATCCCGCACCTCCGCCACGCGGGGTTCGGCAATGCCGGACGCAATTACCGCTCCGGCGCCGCGCAGCCGGGGCCCGATCGCAGGCGCGAGATCCACCAAGAGATCGGCGGTGAGGTTCGCCAGGATAAGATCCACCGGAGCGGTGACGGGCTCGAGCAGATGCCCCAGAACGACGTCCACCTTCTCGGCGATGTGGTTCTGGGCCACGTTGGCGCGGGCCACCTCCACTGCCACCGGATCGTGATCCACGGCAACGACGCGGGCGGCTCCGAGTTTCGCCGCGGCGATGGCCAGGATGCCGGATCCCGTCCCGATGTCGGCGACCTCCTGCCCGGGCCGGATGTAGTCCTCCAGCAGGCGCAGACACAACTGTGTCGATGGATGGAGCCCGCTGCCGAAAGCCATCCCTGGATCCAGACGGATGGGGATGGCCCCGGGCTCGAGGTCGGGGTGCTCCCACGTCGGCACGACCCAGAGGTGCCGGCCGACGGGAAAGGGACGGAAGTGCGCCTGCCAGACCGTGGCCCACGATTCGTCGGCCACCGGTTCGATCGAGAGTGTCGGCGGCGCTGCGCCCAACCCGAACGACGGGAGTGCAGCGAGGCGGTGCCGCAGGTCGTCGAGCCGCCCATCGGCCGCCACGTCCTCCCGCAGATAGGCGCGCAGGCGGACCAGACCCGGCGGTCCCTCCTCCTCCACCAGGCCGCCGGTCTGCGCGTCGTGCAGGAGCGCCGCGACCGCCTCCGTTGCCTCGGTGGGAGCGGTGACGGTCAGCGCCAGATAGCGGGCAGCGGTGCCGGCGGTCGCCGTCCCGGGCTCCGTCACGCCTACTGGAGCAGGTCCTTCATCTTTTTCCACAAGGACTTCTTCTGCGGACGGACTCGCTCGCCCCGCAGGTCGGCCAGCTGCAGCAGAGCCTGCTGCTGCTCCGGGGGGAGATCCTTTGGAATCTCCACGCGCAGCCGCACGTAGAGGTCGCCCCGGCCGCCGCGCAGATCGGGCATCCCCTGGCCGCGCAGACGCAGCCGCGCGCCGGGCTGCGTTCCCGGCGGAATGGCCACGGTCGTCGGCCCGTCGATGCCTGGGACGCTGATCTCGTCGCCGAGCGCGGCCTGCACCATGGAGATCGGGACCTCGCCGTACAGGTCTGCTCCCTCGCGCGCGAAGACCGGGTGCGGGCGGACGTGGACGACGGCGTAGAGGTCGCCGCGGGTGGCGCCGTGGATCCCGCCCTCGCCCTCGCCGGGGATCCGCAGCCGCGTCCCCGAATCCACGCCGGGCGGCACCTGCACCGTCAATTCGCGGGCGGCCTCCCGGCGGCCGGTCCCAACGCACTCCCGGCAGGGATGGCGAATCACCGTTCCCCGGCCGCCGCACTCGCGGCAGGTCACGACCTGCGTGAAGTAGCCGAAGACCGTCTGCTGCTGGTAGCGCAGTTCGCCCGTGCCGCGGCAGGTGGAGCAGGTCTCCGGCGCGGAGCCGCGCTCCCGCCCGGTGCCGATGCTGACGGTGCAGGTGTCCAGCCGGGAGAAGGTGATCGTCTTCTCGGTGCCGTGGGCCGCCTCTTCCAGGGAGATCTCCAGGTCGTAGCGCAGGTCGGCGCCGCCGATGGCCTGGTCCTCGCGCGGCCGCACGGTCGTGCGCGCGCCGCGGCCGAAGAACATGTCGAAGAGATCGTCGAAGGGACTGAAGAGGTCGCCGAAGTCCCGCCCAAAATCCCGCGCCGGCATATCACCGACTTGCCCGAAGCGATCGTACTGCGAGCGGCGGTCCGCATCGCCCAGGACGTAGTAGGCTTCGTTGATCTCTTTGAACCGCTCGTTGGCCCCAGGGTCGTCCTTGCGCACGTCGGGGTGATACTCCCGGGCGAGGCGGCGGTAGGCCTGCTTGACCTCCTCCTGGGATGCCCCGCGGGGAACGCCAAGGGTCGCGTAATAGTCTTTCGCCATGTGGGTTCCGGCCTGCGGTCCGGCGGTGCGCCCGCTGCCGGCGCGCTAGGCGCTGAGGTGCGTCAGGGCCTCGCTGAGGTTCTGGGCCAGGAACCGCACCAGCGGCACCGTGCGCTGGTAGGGCATTCGCTTTGGACCCAGAATGGCCAGCGTGCCCATGGTGCGTCCGCCGATACTGTAGCTGGCCGCGACCAGGCTGCACTCCCGCATCGTCGGATAGGGTATCTCGCTGCCGATCGTCACCCAGACCAGACGCCCGGGGATGGGGCGCAGCATCGCCGCCAGATCCTCTTCCCGTTCCAGCGTCGCCAGGACTGCGGAGGCGAGGTCGGGATGGCGGAACTCCGGCTGCTCCAGGAGGTGCGTGGCCCCCTCGACGATAACGTGTCCCGCGGCGGCGCGGCGGATCTCGCGGTCGAACCAGTGCCGCATGTACTCCAGCAGCCGCTGATAGCGCGCCATCTCGCCGACCAGCGCCTCCAGCCGCTCACGGGTAATCTCGCCCAGGGTCAGGCCTTCCAGGCGCGCGCTGATCCCGCGGGAGAGCCGGTCCAGCGCCTCCGGATCGACTGGTTCCGGCAGGTCGACCGGCTGGCCTTCGAACACTCCGGCGTCGGTGACGATTACGCCCAGGACGCGACGCGCATCCAGCGGCACGAAGTGCAGGTGGCGGAAGAGATGCTCCTGCGGCCGGACCATGGCGACCACCGACGGGTAGTGCACCTCTTCGGCCAGGGCCCGCGCTGCGCCCTGGATCAACCGCTCCGCTTCCTCCGCCAGGGAGTGGATCTGCCGGCGCAGCCGCTGCCGCTCCTCCGCGCTGATCCGCTCCTCGTTGAGCAGCGCGTCCACGTAGAACCGGTAGGCCCGATCGGTGGGGACGCGGCCGGCGGAGGTATGCGGCTGAGAGAGGAACCCCATCTCCTCCAGCCCGGCCATCTCGTGGCGCACCGTGGCCGAGCTCACCTCCAGCCCGCTGCGGCGCACCACCACCTCCGACGCCACCGGCTCGGCCGAGTGGATGTACTCCTGGATGATGGCGGCGAGGATGCGCCCTTTGCGCGCGTCGAGTGCGGGAGTCGCCTTCATGGCCGGGTCTTCGCGATTAGCACTCGCATCGTTGGAGTGCTAAGTGCGCTCAGCCTAGCATCCGGCCAACGCCGGTGTCAATTCGCGCGCCGCGGGGTAGTGGGTCAGTTCAAACTGGCGCACTACCCCCCGGGCCGAGTTTGGCTATGAGGACGGCTGAGAGCGGCCGACTCCGTACTCGGTCCGGACCGAGTTGCCGCGGGGCTGCCAAGCCGCGCCCGCGGGCCCGGCTGCTCGGCAGGGTGGCGACGTAAGACGCCCGCGCTTCCTTCACACGCCCCGGGCGGTGTGGACCGAAGTATCGCTCGGCCTCGTAGCCATTGTGGGCGCGGCACCGGAGCTGAATGTTCTCTACCGTGGGTTCGCCACTCGTGGCATGGGGCACGACGTGATGGAACTCCAGAAAGCCCTGCTCGGTGCAGCGGCGGCCGTGACGGCCCACGAAAGCGCAACGCCCGCCGTCGCGGAGCCAGACCGCGCGCTTCACCTCCGCCGGAATGTGACGCGAGCCGGAGGCAGTGCCGCGGCTCCCGCGGGGGCGGTCCGTGGCGGCAAACTTCTGCTTGGCCAGTTCCTGCAAGAGCGCCGTCAGCGCCCGATCGAAGATCTTCGCCGGATCCCCGTCCGGGATCTGGTGGCGCAAGATGGCTTGCGCGAGCCGAAGCTTCTCGTACGTGTCGGCACTCGCCGTGAACTGCACCTTGTAGCGCTGGGGCGCCAGTGGAACGACGACCGCCGGACGCGCTATGGGTAGTACGAGCCCCGGAGACAGCAGGCCTGGGGGAGCGACGCCTTGAGCGTCACTGGTCGGCTGGGGGCTCGCCGCGGGCTCGGGCGGTGCCGGGGCCGATGCCGGAGTGTGGCGCGCCGCCGGTAGTCTGCGGACGGAGGCCGGCACCAGCGGCTGGGGACGCACCCGCGCGACGAGCTCCTCAACCTGGCGCTTGCTCTTGTGCCGGGCCATGCTAAGCAATTCCCGGTGGTTCTCCCGCGTGAGGTGGGCTGCCAGGAGCCCCACCGTCGTGAGGTTCACCGATCCATCTCCCAGCATCTCAAGAATGACCGGGAACCTGCGAACCGCCCGGGCGGCCTCGATGCGTCCGTAGGCGGCGTGCTCGGAGAGGCGGAGGACCTGCGTGCAATACGTGAACAGCGAGGAGTAGCCTTCGCCAAGGTACAGGCGTCGCTCATCCAGCTCAGCGAGGTGTGCCACGAGGGAGGCCGCCGCCTCACGCTCGCGCTGCGCGAGGTGCTTCACGCGCGCGACTAGCTCTTGATCAGAAAGCTGTGCCACAGCGGAGAGCATGTGTGGATCCATGGCCTATATATATCATGGCGATTTTGCAACCCTCAGGAGCGCCCCGGTGCGGTGCCAGCGGCCCTGACCCTCTCCAGTCCCGCCTGTCGTCCAAAAAGTTGCGCTCAGCGATCCTGGCGCGTGTGGTCCCCATCCACGCGCGACGCCTCTCGGCCTCCAAGATCTCATGCGAAAACCTGTCAAGTGTTTTTGGATCGCGCGCCTGTTTGGAGACAAACTCGGTCCGGACCGAGTTCCGACGCTGGGCTCGGGACTCGCGGCGCCCGCCCTTCTGCGTGTTGATTTCATGTGGACCCAGGAAACTGGGCATCGAAGCGGGGGCGCGCTAACGATCTGGCGCTCACCCGCGGCGCCGCTGACCGCCGTGTCGAATCACCCGAGCCTTCCCGCGGCGTCGACGGGTGCAGCGCCTTGTT
>CAYHPT010000075.1:0-5734 GCA_964358435.1 uncultured bacterium
TCCTCGGCGGCGAGAGCACCTACTTCATGGGCGTGAACCGCAATAAGGAGAGTCTGACGCTCAACCTGAAGAACCCGCGCGGTCGGGAGATCCTGCACCACCTGGTCGCCCGCGCGGACGTCCTTGTGGAGAACTTCCGGCCGGGGATCATGGACCGTCTGGGATTCGGCTACGCGGCGGTGCACGCACGTTACCCGCGTCTCGTCTATGCGTCCATCTCCGGATTCGGGCAGGACGGGCCGTACCGCGAGCGCACCGCCTACGACCTGATCCTGCAGGGGATGGGCGGGCTGATGGGGATGACGGGGGAGGAGGGCGGGCCGCCCGTAAAGGTCGGCGTGGCCATCACCGACATCTGCGCTGGGATGTTCGCCGCGTTCGCCATCCTCGCCGCCCTGCGGGTGCGCGACCGCGCGGGGCAGGGGCAATGGATCGACGCCGGCATGCTGGACGGTCAGCTCGCCTGGCTGACCTATCAGGCGGGGTACTACTTCGCCACCGGCGAGAACCCGCAGCGGCTCGGCAGCGCCCACCCGTCGATCGTGCCGTACCAGGCGTTCCGCACCGCCGACGGCTACATCAACGTCGCCGTCGGCAGCGAGGCTATCTGGGAACGCTTCTGCGCGGCCCTCGGCCGTGCGGACTTCACCGCCGACCCGCGCTTCCGCACCAACCCCGACCGGGTGGCCCACCGGGACGTCCTGCTCCCGGAGCTGGAGGACATCTTCGCCGCGCAGCCCACGGCGCACTGGCGGAACGGGCTCGATGCCGCGGGGGTGCCCAACGGGCCGATCTACCTGTTAAGCGAACTCTTCACCGACCCGCAGGTGCAACACCGGGGGCTGGTGGTGGAGATGGAGCACCCGGCGGCCGGCCGCATCCGGCAGACGGGCATCCCGGTGCGGCTGTCGGAGACGCCGGGGTCGATCCGCACGCCGCCCCCGCGGCTGGGGGAGCACACCGACGCCATTCTCAGCGAGCTGGGATTCGATGGGGCGGCCATTGCGCGTCTGCGCCACGACGGGGTCATCTGAGGTCGAACCCTTTCCCCGCCGCGCCGTGCCGCGGAAACCTTGCCCGGGTGACCAATAGGATATGATGGTGATGAGCATGGCAGCCGAATCCTTCGAGGTTCAAATGGCGCGGCTCGAAGGTGCCTCCGAGCAAATCGCCAGGCGCCTGGGTGCCCTGGAGACCGGGATCCGCGACCCGCGCTTCCTCCCGCCGTAGCCGGTGCCCGAGCCCATGGCGTTCCTTCCGTGGCCGTGAGCGACGCTCCCGGCATCGCCTGCCCGCGCTGCCAGTCGGTCATCCCCGAGACGGACCTGCGCGCACATCTCTATGTCTGTCCCCAGTGTGATGCCCACCTCACCATGCCCGCGCGCGAGCGGATCGCCATGCTCGTCGACCCCGGCTCTTTCCGTGAACTCGACCGCGGGCTGGTCTCCGTGGACCCGCTGGCCTTCACCGACCAGCGGGCCTACCGCGACCGGCTGCTGGAGGCGCGCCGCCGCACCGGCCTGCGCGAGGCGGTAGTGATCGGCGAGGCGCGCATTGACGGACACCCCGTCATGCTCGTCGTCTTTGAATTCGACTTCATGGGCGGGACCATGGGCTCGGTGGCCGGCGAGAAGATTGCCGACGCGTTCGAGTACGCGACAAAACACCGCCTGCCGCTGGTGAGCGTGACGCAGAGCGGTGGAGCGCGGATGCAGGAGGGGATCCTCTCGCTGATGCAGATGGCCAAAACGGCCGCGGCGCAGTCACCCCATGACCGCGCCGGCCTGCCCTACATCTCGATCCTGGGCCATCCCACCTTCGGCGGCGTCGCCGCCTCGTTCGCCGCGCTGGGTGACATCCTGATCGCCGAACCGGGCGCGCTGATCGGGTTTGTCGGACCGCGGGTGATTGAGCAGACGATTGGCGAGCGCCTGCCGGAGGATTCGCACCGCGCCGAGACGCTCTTTGCCTCAGGGTTGGTGGACCTGCTGCTGGAGCGGCCGCGGCTGCGCGAGACGGTCGCCTATCTCGTGGCGCACCTCAGCCGTCCCTCGCCGGCCCGGCTGAGCCCGGTCGCCGCGCCACCACGGCAGCGGCGCCCGCGTCGGCGATCATCACCGTCGGACACGACCGCCTGGGAGCAGGTGCAGCTGGCACGTCATCCGCAACGCCCGACGACGATGGAGTACATCGAGCGGCTCTTCACGCGGTTCGTGGAGTTGCACGGCGACCGCGAGGAGGGGGACGATCCGGCGATCGTCGGCGGACTGGGCGAACTCGCCGGTCAGGCCGTCGTGGTCATCGGGCAGGAGCGCGGCCGCTCGCCTGAGGAGCGCTCCCGCCGCCACGGTGGCATGGCCTATCCACAGGGCTACCGCAAGACGCTGCGCCTGATGCACCTGGCGGCGAAGTTCGGGCTCCCGCTGGTGGCCTTTGTGGACACACCCGGCGCGTACCCCGGGTACGAAGCGGAACGCCACGGTATCTGGCAGGCACTGGCCCGCAACCTGCAGGCGATGGCGGCGCTGCCCACGCCGGTGATCGCCGTCGTCATCGGCGAGGGCGGGAGCGGGGGCGCCCTGGCGCTGGGGGTGGCGGACCGGGTGCTGATGCTCGAACACGCGATCTATTCCGTGATCGCGCCCGAAGGCGCGGCGGCCATTCTCTACCGCGACGCCGCGCGCGCCCCGGAGGTGGCCGCGGCGCTCAAGCTCACCGCCCAGGACCTCCTCCGTCTGGACGTGATCGACCAGATCGTCCCCGAGCCTCCGGGGGGAGCGCACGCCGACCCCGAGATCATGGCCGCCACCCTCCGCCACCACCTGGTCTCGACCCTGGCCGCGCTGCGCAAGGTGCCGCCGCGGAAGCTCCTCCGCCTGCGGCAGCGCAAGTACCGCCACATCGGCCGCGTGGGCGCCTACTGGCGCGAGGTCGTCCGGACAGAGATGCAGGAACTCCTGGAGGCGCTGGAGACCCGCATCCTCCGGCGCGCCCGCGAGCACCCGGAAGCAGGCAGGAGTCACCCCCCCGCCTCCGAACAACCCTGAAAACCCATATCGGGAGGTGAGGGCTTATGCAGGAACGCCCCCAGGGCTATCTTCCTGCGGATCAACCGCCCTTTGGGGCGATGATCAGCCTGGGGTTCCAGCACGTGCTCACCATGTTCCCCGCGACCGTTCTGGTGGCGCTGCTCACGGGGTTTGACGTCGGCGTCACCCTCTTTGCGTCAGGCCTGGCCACGGTCCTCGCCCTCGTCGGGTCCGGCATGCGCATCCCGATGTACTACGGCTCATCCTTCTCCTATATCGCTGCCGTCCGGGGCGTGACCGTCCCGGCGGGCGCCACCGCTCCCAACCCCGCCCTGGCGCCGTTGGCCCAGGTGGGGATCGTTGGCACCGCGATCGTGAACGTCTTCGCGGGGCTGATCGTGCGCGCCGTCGGCAAGGCGCGGCTCGACCGGGTCCTGCCGCCAGTAGTCACCGGCTCCGTGGCTGTCGTCATCGGCATCGCCCTGGGCAAAGCCGCCCTGGACATGGCGACCGGCGCCTGCTGCGGCGCCCCGCAGAGCACGTGGTGGACGGCGGCGCTGGTCACGCTGGTAGCGACGATCCTCTTCTCCGTCTACCTGCGCGGGCGAGGGCTGATCGGCATGCTGCCAGTCCTCCTGGGCGCCATCGTCGGCTACCTCTTCGCCCTGGTCTACGCCCGCGAGCTGGTCAACTTCGCACCTGTGGCCCAGGCGGCCTGGCTGCGCGTGCCTAACTTCCACTTCCCGGCCTTTGGCGACGCGAAGGCCTGGGCGACCATCTTCGCCATCGCGCCCATCGCCATCGCCACGATTCCCGAGTCCACGGCGCACCTCTACCAGATCAGCCTCTACATCGACCGCGTGGCGGAGGAGCTGGGACGGAAGAAGCTGGAGATCAAGAAACTCATCGGCCTCAACCTGATCCTGGACGGCGTGGGGGACGGTGTGAACGGGCTGCTCGGCGGCTGCGCCGGCACCAACTACGGCGAGAACAACTCGCTGATGGTGATCACGCGGAACTACTCTGCTCCCGTCCTGGTGGCGGCGGGCGTGTTCGGCATGCTGCTGGGCTTCGTCGGCAAGCTGGCGGCGTTCGTCGGCACGCTGCCCACAGCCGTCACCGGCGGCCTGGCCATCTACCTGTTCGGCGTCATCGGCCTGCAGGGCGTGGCGCTGATGATGGCCGAGGGCGTGGACTTCTTCGACCCCAAACAGCTGGCCATCGGCGCGTCGATCTTGGTCGTGGGCATCGGCGGCGCGGCCTTCCCCGGCGGGAACATCCCCATCTGGGGCTGGCAGCTGCCGTCCATCGCCACCTCCGCGGTCGTGGGCATCCTGATCAACCTGATCTTCCTGATCTTCCCGCCGGAGCGGTACGTGCCGGCGGCGCGCCTGGCGGAGATGCGCGCGTCGAAGTAAGGACCACGTTCCGGTCGTAAGGCAGGTTGCGGTTGCGGAGGCTCGTCATGTCTGAACGGCGGACGGGCCTCTTCTGCTGGTCCTCGTCCTCTCACTCCTCATCCCGATGATGCCGCAGCGGATCATCGGGGCCGGCCCCAGCCGGGCGGCAGCCCGCGAAGCGTTAAGCCCTCAGCACTTCAACGGCCCCCTGAACTTGGCGCCGAAGTAGATGAGCCCCGGCGCCTCGCGCGCGAGGATCGCAAACAACTGAACCGAAGATGGCTTCGTCATTCCGTCCAGGCGAAGAGGAAACCGGCGAGCATGTCGGCGCCCGATGTTTCGCCGGTTGACAGGATGCGGGTGGCGGCGGTGCTGACCCGGTCCGCGTTTGCGGGGAGGGCGCGGATGAGATCGTGCCAGGCTTCGGAGGCGTGGCCCTGCCGCGCCGCCCAGAGGTAGGCGCGGCTGATCCGTCCGGTGCGCGGGGCGGCTGTCCCCGCGAGCAGAGTAGAGACCACCTTTGGCCCGAGCGGTCCGGCGGCCGCCGGCCACACCCGCAGACCCAACAGAATTCCCGCCAGCACATCGTCCCCCGACGGGGTGAGCCCGGGGCCGAGGCCGGCGAGTTGGCCGGCGCCCTCCGTGACGGCGGTGGCATCGGCTCGGGTCAGGCCTTCGCGCAGCCGGTCCAGTGCGCGACGGCCCTGGGCCAGGAGTGGGGTCTTCGTATCGTCGAAGTGCACGCGCGCCAACCCCTCCGACGGCGCATGCGCCCGCAAATGGTCGGCGAGCGTTCGCAGGCCATCGCCCGCCGGACCACTGAGTGGCGGCAGCGTGGGATCCCACGGAACCGCCGGACGGAGATCGATGAGCATCTCCCCGAGATGCAGCGTCTGACCTTCCACGGATGCGGGGTCGTCGGGCCGAAGGGCCGTGCAAGAGAGGGTCCCGCCTACCGTGAGGGCAAACGCGCCGCGGCCGAGGGATTCCGCCAGTACCGCGATCAACTGCCCCTCCGCGGTTTCCACGTAGCAACTGCGTTCGAACGAGGCGAGGACACGGCCGGCCGCCCCCGACGTCTCAAAGAACGGGCGCACCGGTTCCGCGACGGCGAGAGCGGGATACGTCGGGGTTACCGCTGCCACGTGCGAGCTGCCGCCCGCACCGCCTCCACGATCCCCTGGTAGCCGGTGCAGCGGCAGAGGTGGCCGCCCAGCGTCTCGGTGATCTGCTCGTCGGTCGGCTCATGGTGCGCCCGCAGCAGGGCCACGGCGCTCATCAGGAAGCCGGGGGTGCAGAAGCCGC
>CAYHPT010000076.1:0-5495 GCA_964358435.1 uncultured bacterium
CCGGGCTGTCATGATGTCCTTGACCTTGGGCAGCCGGGGACGGTTCGTCTCGTCGCTGGTCACCGACAGCACGGCGGGCAGGCGCACCTCGACCTGGTGGAAGCCCTCGTCGGCCATCCGCCGCACCAGCAGCGCGCCGTTCGTCTGCTCAACGCGGGAGACGAAGGTGACACAGGCCGCCTCCAGCGATTCGGCCAGGAGGGGGCCGACCACCCGCTCCACCCAGTCGGCGGATTCGCAGCCGCAGAGCACCAGGTCGAAGCGGCCGATGCGCCGGATCGCCGCCGTGAGGACGTGGGCTTTCTCCACACCCAGCAGCCCCGCACCGTGGGGGTCGTCCACCACCACCGCCTCATCCGCTCCCATCGCCAGCGCCAGCCGGATGGCATCGCCGGCCGCCGCCTGCGGTCCAAGCGTGAGCGCGGTCACCTTACCCCCGCCGCGGTCCTTGAGCTGCAGCGCCACCTCCAGGGCGTTCTCGTCGTAGGTTGAGATCACCAGCGGCCGGCCCGCGCGGACCTGCCGCCGGGTCGCCGGGTCGACGGCGAAATCCCGCGCGGGGAGTTCCGGATCGACGACCTGCTTCAAACAGACGATGATCTCCACGTTTCCTCCTCCCAGCCCGGGCTCACTTCAGCAACCATTCGCTCGCTAGCGCCGGCCCAGCACGTGGCGAGAAATCACCAGGCGCTGGACCTCGGATGTCCCCTCGTAGATCTCGGTGACCTTGGCGTCGCGGAAGAAGCGCTCCACGGGGTACTCCTGGATGTAGCCGTAGCCGCCGAAGAGCTGCACCGCCCGATGCGCCGCCGACATGGCGGTCTCCGAAGCAACGAGTTTGGCCATCGCCGCTTCCGCGGTGCAGCGTTCCCCGCGGTCGCGCAGCCAGGCCGCCCGGTAGGTGAGCAGGCGGGCGGCGTCGATGCGCGTGGCCATGTCGGCGAGCGCCCACTGGATCGCCTGGAACTCCTTGATCGGTCGGCCAAACTGCTCCCGCTGGGAGACGTAGGCGACGGACTCCTCCAGAGCGGCCCGGGCGATCCCCAGCGCCTGCGCCGCGATACCGATCCGCCCGCCGTCGAGGGTCGCCAGCGCAACCGGCCCGCCCTGGCCCCGCTCCCCCAACAGATTTTCAGCGGGGACCAGGCAGTCCGCGAGCACGATCTCCACGGTGGAGGAGCACTTGATCCCCAGCTTTTTCTCGACCTTACCCACGGAGATGCCGGGGAAGGATTTCTCCACCAGGAAGGCGGAGATGCCCCGCGCGCCGGGGGTCGCCTCGGTCCGGGCGTAGACGATGCACAGCTGCGCCTCCAGACCGTTGGTGACGAAGATCTTTTGCCCGGTAAGGACCCACTCGCGGTCGTGCAGTTCCGCCCGCGTCTGCAGTGACATGGCGTCGGAGCCCGCGGCCGGTTCGGTCAGGCAGTAGCACCCCAGCCACTCCCCGCTGACCAGCCGCGGCAGATAGCGGCGCTTCTGCTCGGCGGTGCCGAAACGCAGGATCGGATCGCAGACCAGGGAGTTCTGCACGGTAACGATGGCCTGCACGCCCGCCGAGGCCCGCGCCAGTTCCTCCTGCACCAGGACGTTGGCCAGGTCATCCAGTCCCGCACCACCGTACGCTTCCGGGACGGTCAGGCCCAGCAGGCCGAGCGCGGCGGCTCTGGCGATGATCTCTGCGGGATAGCGGGGATTGTGATCCAGGTCGGCCGCGACGGGAAGGATCTCCTTCGCCGCGAACTCGCGCACCGTCGCCTGGATGAGGCGATGCTCCTCGCTGAGTCCGAAGTCCATAGGGAGCCCAAACTGTCTTCGGTTCGCCGCGCACGTTTACCTGCCCGACCGCGCCGCGTGTCCGTCCAGATGCCGCGCGTCCCCGCCGCGGGCAGGGGATCGGTGCGCGTGGCGAGAATCACATGCAGGCCGTCATGGAGAATCAGGTCGTGATCGTTGGCGTCGGCCTCACTCCCCTGCGTCCCGTCTCGCCGGACCTCTCCTTTCGGGAAATGATCTTTGAGGCGGCCACAAGGGCCTATGCCGACGCCGGAGTCACGCCGCGCGAGATCGACACGTTCGTCACCGTGGCCGAGGACTTCCACGAAGGCACCAGCATCACCGATGAGTACACGCCCGACCAGTTGGGCGCGGTGCGCCGCCCCGTGCACACCGTCGCCGGAGACGGGCTGCAAGGGCTCGCCGCCGCCTACATGCTGGTGCGCTCCGGCGCGGCGGACGTGGCCGTGGTCGAGGCGCACAGCAAGGCCAGCAACATCGTGCACCATGAAGAGATCCTGGCGCTGGCCCTCGACCCGACTTACGAGCGGCCCTGGCGGGTGAACCCGCACGCGGTCGCGGCGCTGGAGATGCGCCGGTATTTCCACGAGGCGAACGCGTCGCCGCAGGTCAGCGCGCAGGTCGTCGTCAAGAATCGCGGGAACGCGCTGCGCAATCCCTTCGCCGCCTACGGTGCCACGCTTTCCCCGGAGGAGGTGCTGCGCAGCGCTCCCGTCGCCGAGCCGCTGCGCGGGCTGGAGGTCAGCGGGTACGCCGACGGCGCGGTCGTGCTGGTCCTGGCGTCGATGGAGCGCGGCCGCGCACTGGCGGGGCGCCCGGTGCCGATCCGCGGTATCGGGTGGGCCTCCGACGAGCCCTCCCTCTCCGGCCGGCCCTGGGCCCAGGCGGTCTACGCCCGTCTCGCCTGCGAGATGGCGTACCGCGTCGCTGGCATCCACGCGCCCGCCGACGAGATCGACCTCTTTGAAGTGGACGACACCTACGCGTACAAGGAACTGCAGCACCTCGAAGCGGCGCTCCGCCTGGAGGTGGGCGAGGGCGCGCGGCTGACCGCGTCGGGGCGCACCGCCCGCGGAGCCGAACTCCCGGTCAACCCCTCCGGCGGCAGCCTGGGGATGGGATATGGCTACGACGCGTCCGCGCTGGTGCGCACGGCGATGGCCGCGCTGCAGCTGCGCGGCGAGGCGGGCGCCATGCAGGTAGCCGGGGCCCGCACCGCCGCGGTCGTCTCCTGGCGCGGCGTGCCCACCACGTCCGGCGGGGCGGTGGTGCTGAGTGCACAGTAGGAGGACGACACGTGGCTAGATCGATGCGCCGCGTGGCAGTGGTGGGCGCCGGCCTGTCCCTGTTCATGCGCCGCGCGCTGGAGACGGGCAAAGAGCTCTCCTACTACGCCGCGAGTCAGGCGCTGCAGTCGGCGGGGCTGCGCCGGCAGGACGTCCAGGCGGTGGTGATGGCCAGCGGGCCTGACGCCTTCGACGGCGTGCACATGAAGGGCGAGTACCTGTCGGACGGTGCTGGAGGCTGGCGGAAGCCGTACCTGCGTGCCTACGTCGGCGGCGGCTCCGGGGTCTTCAGCATCATCTCCGGCTGGTCGCTGGTGGCCTCGGGGCTGTTCGACGTGGTGCTGGTGGTGGCGGAGGAGAAGATGAGCCCCACCCAGCCTCACCCGCAGGCGGCGTTCATCTCAATCTTCGACCACACCATCGAGCGGCCGCTGGGGCCCAACCTGCTCTGGATCTTCGCCCTGGAGCAGCACCGCTACATGCACACCTACGGCATCCGCAATGAGGAGATCGCGCTGGTCTCCGTCAAGAACAAGCACAACGCCCTGGACCACCCGGCGGCGCAGATCGCCGCGGAACTGACGCTGGAGCAGGTGCTGGCCAGTGAGGTGGTGGCCTGGCCGGTGCACCGCCTGATGGTCAGCCCGGTCTCCGACGGCGCGGCGGCCATCGTCCTCGCCGCGGAGGAAGTGGCGAAGCGGCTCACGGCCAAGCCCGTCTGGGTCGAGGGCATCGGTTGGGCGCTCGATACCTCGTACTGGGGCAACCGCGACCTGGCCTATCCGCGCTACGTGGAGGACGCCGCGCGCATGGCCTACCGGATGGCCGGGATCACCGAGCCGCGCCGGCAGATTCACGTGGCCGAGCCGTACGACCCGTTCGCGTACAAGGAACTGCACCACCTGGAAGGCCTGCTCCTGGCCGACCGGGGGAAGGCGCCGGAGGACCTCGCCCGCGGCCGTTTCAACCGCGACGGCGAACTGCCCTCCTGTCCGTCGGGTGGACTGCTCGGCGTCGGCAACCCCATCGCCGCCGCGGGGCTGATGAAGATCTGTGAGCTGTTCTGGCAGCTGCGCGGCGAGGCGGGGAAGCGGCAGGTGCCCAACAACCCGCAGCGCGGCCTGGCGCAGGCCTGGGGAGACCTGATGCAGATCGGCACTGTCGTGGTGGCGGGGGTGTAGTGGTGGTCCGCGAGCGTCGCAGCGCGCGCCGGCCGGCGGCCAAGGTCTCGCGCCTGCGGAAGAAGATGGCGCAGATGCCCCCGCAGCCGCGGAAGGTGCCTGCCCGCGCCGCGCCCGGCCCGGCGGCGACCCGGCCTGTGCGGGCGGCGGCACCGGCGGCCCGCAGCCGGCAGGAGGCTCCGGGGCCGATTGAGCTCGTGGTCCGCGACGGCCTGCGCGGCACCCCGCTGCGGGACGCGCACGTGCAGGGCGGGATGGTCAGCCTGGAACGGTGGGAACCGAAACTGGAGTACCGCTGGGACACCGGCGTGGCCATCGGCCGCTTCCTGGAGGGGCTGCGCGAGGGCAAGATCCTGGGCGTGCGCTGCGACCGCTGCAACCGAACGGTCACCCCGCCGCGGGCCTTCTGCGAGTGGTGCTTCAAGCCGATGGACGAGTGGGTGGAACTGGCGGATGCGGGCACGATCAACACCTTCTCCATCTGCTACATCACCTGGGACATGCAGCCGCTGGAGGTACCGCAGGTTCCGGCGGTGATCGAGATCGACGGGACCTCGCCGCGCGTCGGGTTCCTCCACCTGATCGGCGGCCTGCGCGCGTACACCGTCGACGGCATCCGCCAGGAGATCCGGGTGGGGCAGCGCGTGCGGGCGGTGTGGAAGCCGGCCGCGGAACGCACCGGCGCGATCACAGACATCCTCCACTTCGCGCCGGTGTAGGAGCGACGATGGGGCTGCGCGAGAAGATCACGGACACCTCCCGGCTGCGCGCCTGGAGCGGGGAGATCGGGGTGTCCTTCCAGTACACCGCCGGCGCGGCGGGGGAGCGGTTCTTCAGCGTCCTGCGCACGCGGGGGCGCTTCGCCGTCACGCGCTGCCCGGAGTGCGGCACGACCTACCTGCCGCCGCGGATCTACTGCCGGCGGGACTTTCAGGACCTCTCCCACCGGTGGGACGAGGTGGCGCCCCGCGGCACGGTGCACTCCTTCACCCTCCTGCACCGCGACCTCAACGGGCGGCGGCTGGACCGGCCTCGCCTCTTCGGGTTTGTGCAGATCGACGGCACCGACGGCGGGCTGCTGGCCCCGCTCGACCTCGACCCCGCCGCCGTGCGCATCGGTCAAGAGGTCGAGGCCGTCCTCCGCCCGCAGGGGAAGCGGCGGGGCACGATTCAGGACATCATCGCCTTCAGATGACGGGACTCTGGGTGGCCGGCGCCCTGGCGCTGGCCA
>CAYHPT010000076.1:5505-5726 GCA_964358435.1 uncultured bacterium
GGGGGGGGCACTATCCTGCACATCCTCGCTTTCCTTGGGGGGGCGGTGGGGGGGCGGGCGGCGGGGCGGGGCCCACGGCGCTGTGGTGGGTGCGCCGGCGCCACGACCATTTTCGTTCCTGGGCTGTCGCCCGACTGCGGGACGTTCACCCTGACCTGGTCGTCGTGCACGAGACGCCGGTGGAGATTACCGGCAGGCTGGCGGGGGTTCCGGTTCGCCTC
>CAYHPT010000077.1:0-3116 GCA_964358435.1 uncultured bacterium
TTGCCGTCCTGGAGAAACCCGTGCACCCGCTGGGTCTTCACCTGGAAGTCGTGCTGCCCGATGTTCGGGCTCAGGCGCATCCCCTTGAGGTCGCCGCCACGCGACTTGCGGTGGGCCTGCCGGTCCCGTTTGGCCTGCTCGTACTTGTAGCGCCCGTAGTCCATGATCTTCACCACGGGCGGCTGGGCGGTGGGCGCCACCTCGACCAGGTCGAGCTGGGCCTCCTGCGCCCGCTGCATCGCGGCAGCGAACGGCAGGACGCCGATTTGCTCACCGTTCGGACCGATCACCCGGACTTCGCGGGCCCGGATGCGGTCGTTGATGCGTGGTTCTCTACTGATACGTTCGCCCCCTCAATGTGCGCCCCCAAAAACGTGAAGGGATGGCCTCGCCATCCCCTCCTGCACTCCCTCGGTCGTGACCCTGGCGGCACAGCCCCAAGGTGAGAAGCGGACGGCTTCTACTTCGCACGGTATCAAGACCGGGGGCGAGTATAACACCCCGGGCCGGGGTGGTCAATCACGGTCCCAGAGAAAAAGAGCACTGCGGCTGCAGTGCTCCCTGGAGCGGGATCGCGCGCCGTGGGGCTACTTGCCCTTCTTCTTCCCGCCCTTCTTCTTGCCGCCCATCTTCATCCGGCGCTTCCTCCTTTCGCGTGCGCTGCCTTGCTGGTCAAGAGGATTCGCCCGCGCTTACGACTTTCCTGCTGCCACGCGCAGCACTTGATGAAATGCCTCGACCGCGCGTTCTACCTCCGGCATCCCGATGTGCCGGTGCGTGACCAGCCGCATGCGTGCCGGCCCGACGGCGAATGCCAGCACGCGGTGCGCGCCGAGACGCTGCACCACCGCGGGGGCGTCCTGGACCTCCACCATTACCATGTTCGATTGCACCGTCACCAGATCGAGGCGCAGCCCGGGGATCTCGGCCAGTTGCTGCGCCAGCAGGCGGGCGTGGTGGTGATCCTCCGCCAGGCGGTCCACCATCGTCTCCAGGGCGACGATCCCCGCCGCGGCGAGCACGCCGGCCTGCCGCATGCCGCCACCGAGAATCTTCCGCGCGCGGCGCGCGCGGGCGATGAACTCCGCGCTGCCGCAGAGCAGGGAGCCCGCCGGCGCGGAGAGTCCTTTGGAGACGCAGAACATTACCGAGTCGGCGTCGCGCACAAGGGCCTTCACCTCTACGCCCAGGGCGACCGCGGCGTTGAAGATGCGCGCGCCGTCCAGGTGCACGCGCAAACCGTGGGCGTGGGCCGCGGCGCTGATCTCCGCCATCTGCTCCTGAGGCAGCACCGTGCCGCCGGCGGCGTTGTGCGTGTTCTCCAGACAGAGCAGCCGCGTCGGGGCAAAGTGCAGGTTCGGTGGCCGCAGCACGGCCTCGATCTGGGCCACGGTGAGGAAGCCGCTCTCGCCGGGAATCGGCCGCGGGATCACGCCCGCCAGCGCAGACATGCCTCCCGCTTCGTTGAGGTAGCAGTGGGCCCGCTGCTCCACGATGACCTCGTCCCCCCGCTGCGTGTGGCTCATGATCGCCGCCAGGTTGGCCATCGTGCCGCTGGGGACGAAGACCGCAGCCTCCTTCCCCATACGCACCGCGGCGATCTCCTCCAGGCGATTAACCGTGGGGTCCTCGCCGAAGACATCGTCCCCCACCGGGGCAACGCGCATCGCCTCGCGCATCGCCTCGGTCGGATGGGTGATTGTATCGCTGCGCAGGTCCACCAGAGGCATCATCCTTCTTCACCTCCGACGCCCCGGGAGGCCTGGTACAGCGAGATCCCGCGTCCGGCGATCGACGAGGAGACGTAGGCCAGCAGGAAGAGCAGCAGCCACTTGGCGATAGCGAGCAGGAAGGTGTCGGTGATCTTCGCGTTCTGCGCGCCGCCGACCGTCTGGCTGAGCAAACCCGTCTGCACGAGTTCAATAAACCCCCGGTAGAAGACAAAGGCCAGCAGCGCAATCCCCAGCGCGAAGACGATCAGCCCCAGCCACTTCCCCGGCGGGTCTGCCGTGTCCCGACGAACTAGCATGGATCTCCTCCCATCATGAACTCCACCGATAGGCTCCCGCAGCCTACACGCGCGCCTGCTGCAGGGCGGTCGCGCAGATGCAGGGGCGCTCCCGGGGAATCGCGGGGATCACCCGGAAGATCAGCTCGCGCAACTGATTCAAATTCTCCCGGAAGATGCGGACGACCTCCGCCGCCCGCACGGGGGTGACCGACGGGTCGCCCTCCACGCCGACGTCGTAGTCTGTGATCAGCGAGATGTTCACGTAGCAGATCTCCCGCTCGCGGGCCAGGGCGCACTCCGGGTACTGGGTCATGTTGATGACCTCCCACCCCTGGGAGCGAAACCACAGGCTTTCCGAGCGGGTGGAGAACCGCGGCCCCTGAATGACCACCACCGTGCCGCGCTCGTGCAGCGGCAGCTCCATCTCTCGCGCGGCGCGCCGCACCACATCCCGCAGCGTCGGGCAGTAGGGTTCGGCCATGGAGATGTGCGTGGTCTCCGGCCCGTCGTAGAAGGTGTCGCGCCGGCCGCTGGTGCGGTCCACGTACTGGTCGCAGATAACGAAGTCGCCCGGCCGGACCCGCGGCTGCAGGCTGCCCGCGGCGCAGGGGCCCAGGATGCGCCGCACCCCCAACTGCGCCATCGCCGCGATGTTGGCGCGGTAGTTGATCGTCTGCGGCGGGATCTCGTGGCGCCGGCCATGGCGCGGCAGAAAGGCGACGCGCCGGCCGCCGATCTCGCCGATCGTGATGGGTGCGCTCGGCGGTCCGTAGGGGGTCTCGACCGTGACCTCCTCCGCTCCCTCCAGCAGTTTGTAGAACCCTGATCCTCCGAATACGCCGATCTCGGCGTCCGGCATGAGGTCCCCCTCAGTTCGGTGCCGCTGGTCCCTG
Organism: uncultured bacterium; assembly: GCA_964358435.1. GTDB lineage: Bacteria > Sysuimicrobiota > Sysuimicrobiia > Sysuimicrobiales > Humicultoraceae > Humicultor. Next base: position 2,905 of record CAYHPT010000077.1, read on the forward strand.
CTCATCTTCGGCGGAACCAGCGGGGCCGCCTGCCGCAAGCCGCGCGATCGCAGGCAGGACGGTTCCCGCCTCGTCGCGCAGCACGACGGCCGCCGCCGCATCGAACGGCGTGGGCTCCCGGTTGACGATGACGAGGAGCCCGCCGTGCTCGAGGACGGTCTGGGGCAGGTAGGCCGCCGGCGTCACCTGCAGCGAGGAGCCCACCACCAGCC
>CAYHPT010000077.1:3126-5719 GCA_964358435.1 uncultured bacterium
AGCCGTTCCGCCTCGGCGAAGACTTCCAGCGGCAGGAGTTCTTCAAAGAGAACGACGTCCGGTTTCACCGGCGACCCGCAGGTCTCGCAGCGCGGCAGGGCGCCGGCGGCCAGCGCCTGCTCCAGGACGGCGATGTCCGCGCGCCACCCGCACTCCGGGCAGGCGGCGCGGCGCAGGCTGCCGTGGATCTCCAGCACGCGCTGCGACCCGGCGGCGTAGTGCAGGCCGTCCACATTCTGCGTGATCACCGCGCGCAGGACTCCCGCCTGCTCCAACCGCGCCAGCGCGTGGTGCGCCGGGTTGGGCTGGGCCTGCCGGAGCCGGGACAGCCGCGTCTCGTAGAAGGCGTAGAACTCCTGGGGGTGACGGCGGAAGGCGGTCAGGCTGGCCACGCGCATCGGGTCTCCACCCGCCCACAGTCCGCCGGGAGAGCGGAAGTCCGGCAGGCCCGACTCAGTACTGACGCCGGCGCCGGTGAGCGCTACGGCCGCGCGCGCCCCGCGGAGGAGCGCGGCGGCCTGTTCCACGCTCACGTCAGATACGCGAGGTCCCCGCCGGCGGTGAAGTCCCACGGCCGCGGCTGACCAACGGCGATCCCAGGTTGGCCGACAAGCGCCGGCAGCAGGCTCTCCGACATCCAGAGGCGTTCCAGGTGCAGCGTGTTGGGGATGAGCACCAGGCGGCCGGCCTCGGGGCGGGGCAGGTCGAGCGAATGGAGGGCGATCTGGATCGCCGCCCGGTCGCTGGGCGCGACCACCGGCAGGAAGACCCGTTCGAGATACGTGCTGGTGACGGCGTTCAGGTAAGTGGCGGCAAAGTCGATGGCGCCGGCCAGGCGCGCGGTGACGACGTCGCCCAAGCCCACGCCCTGGGCGTTCCCCTCGGAAGCGGGCGAGAGCCGCAGCGCGACGATGCGGCGGAAGCGCGGCGCCGGCGGGTCGGGAATCGTGGGGTGGCGCCACCGCCCAATGATGTTCACGTCCATCCCGGTGCCGCTGTAGTTCTTCCCCATCTCCTCTACCACGAGCACGTCCGCCTCTTCCACCGGGAGGCGGGGCATCCAGCGCTGCGCCTGTTCGTAAAGGACCATCTCGCGCTCCGGGATGGCCGCCGGCGGCAGCACCTCGACCGCAGCCGTCTCGTCGTACGCGTTCTCTAGAATGGCCACACCCGCGACGATCCGTCCCGTGGCCAGCAGCGCTCGCGCCACCTCCTCGATGCAGCGGGGCATGTGGTCCGCGCCCAGGCGGTGCGCCTGCCCCGCGCCCTGGGCCTTTCCCAGCCCGATGGCCATCATCTTCATCAGGCCGCTGCCGAACCGGCCCACAAAGGCGGTGTGCGGTTTAATCCGGTTGACCACGACGATGCCGTCACACTCCGCGGCATTGCGGTCGAGGTAGATGGCAAATCCCCCCGCCGTGCGCCCGAGTTCTACCACCTCCATGGAACTGAGGACGGGTGCGCCCAGCCCTTCCGCGGTGACGCCCAGGTGGGTGAGCACGCGGAGCTGTCCCTCCGCGGTGCCCCCGCCGTGGCTGCCCATTGCCGCGACAACCACCGGCTCGGCCCCGGCGTCGCGCAGCGCCGCCACCGCGCCCTGCAGCGCCGGCACGATGTCGCGGATTCCCCGGCTCCCCGCGGTGATCGCGATGCGCCGCCCACGCAGGGGGGCAGCCAGCGGCCGCAGGCCGTCGCGCACAGTTGCGGCGACATCGGCAATCCGCGGGCGCGGGAAGGTCTGCGTCACCTCCACCAGCGGTGGAAGCGGGACGTCGGCACCCAGCGGCAGGGTGCCGGGAAGTCGGAGTTCAGAAGGCGCGCTCAAAGAGGTGGACGATGTCCTCGCGCCGGGTCAGGCGGGGATTCACCAGGACGTTGCCGCTCTTCATCGCGTCGTCGGCCAGCGCGGGGATGGCATCCCGGGTGACGCCGATATCGCGCAGCCGCTCCGGGATATCGACGTCCGCGGCCAGCTGCCGTACCGCCTCCACCGCGGCCTCCGCCGCCTCGCGCTGCGGCAGCCCCACCACCGGCTCGCCCAGCGCCTCCGCGATCGTCGGGTAGGTCTCCATGCCGGCGACCAAATTCCATTTCATGACGTAGGGCAGCAGCACCGCGTTGGCCACCCCGTGCGGGACGTCGAAGTGCGCGCCGAGGGGATGCGACATCGCGTGCACGTTGCCCAGCCGCGTGCGGGTGAAGGCCATCGCCGCCATCGTGCTGGCCAGCAGCATGTGGTAGCGGGCCTCCAGGTTCCTCCCCGTGGCATAGGCCGTGCGTAGGTAGCGGCCGATCAGCCGGATCGCCTCCAGCGCCAGGGTCTTGGCCAGGGGGTTGGCCACGGTGTTGATATAGCACTCGATGCCGTGCGTCAGCGCGTCCATCCCCGTGGCGGCGGTGAGCGGCTGCGGCATCGACAGCGTGAGGTGGGGATCACACACGGCCGCGGTGGGTACGACGTAGGGACTGCCCACGGTCAGCTTGAAGGGCCGCGCCCGGTCGGTGATCACGGTGAACTGCGTCACCTCGCTGCCGGTCCCCGCGGTGGTGGGGATGCAGATGACCGGCACGGTCGGGCCCGGGACCTTGCCGA
>CAYHPT010000078.1:0-4447 GCA_964358435.1 uncultured bacterium
GTGCCGTCGGGAGCCCAGGCGGCGGGACTCAGCGCCGCCCGGTCGGTGAGACGGACCGGCGCGCCGATGCGCAGCAGCGCCACGCCCGCCGGGGCCGGGCCGCGCCGGACCTGGCAGGCGCTCAGCAGCAGCAGGGCCGCCAGCGCGGCGGTGAGCGGTCGAAGCACGGACCGAGCGAAGAGCCTAGACGACGGGATAGCGCCCCTCGGCGAGTTCGCGCGTCAGGAAGTTGATGTTGGCCAGTTCGCGCTCCAGGATCTCCAGGGTCTTGCGCCGCAGGACGCTCTTCCGCGCGCCGCGCGCGGGGATGATCTGCGCCGCGGCGATCTTCGGCCGGTCGATGGGCGCGCCGATCTGGCTGAGCATCCAGACGTAGACCTCCCGCACCCCGGGGACCTCCTCGTAGATGCGCGCGGCGACCTGGTGTGTCATGATCGTGTAGATCTTTCCCACGTGCGAAACCGGGTTCTTCCCCGCGGCCGCCTCCGTGCCCATCGGCCGGTTCAGGGAGATCACCCCGTTGACCTTGTTGCCGCGGCCGATCTGCCCGGAATCCCCGCTCTCCGCGGACGTCCCGGTGACGGTGAGGTAGACGCCGCCCAGCCCGCGGCCGGGTTGGTCCAGGGTGTTGATGTCCAGCGTGATCCCATCGAAGGTGGTGTGCCGCAGGACGAAGTCGTGCACCGCGTCGTGCGTCTCCTGCTTCCGCCGGAAATACGCGGCTTCGCTGTCGAGGAAGCGGTCGACGAAGGCCACGGCTGCGGTCAGGTTCAGCTCCCGGCCGTGGCGAAAGCCCATGATCTTGATGTCCTCGCCCGCCTCGGGGAAGTCTTCCTTGAACGTGCGCGAGTTCATCAACTGCTCGACGCGGCGGACGATCTCCTCGGTCTGCGTCAGCGGCGCGTAACCCACCGCCGCGGAGGTGTCGTTGGCGCCGGGCATGTCGCGTTTGAAGATGTCCACCAGTTCGGGGGAGCCCGGCTTGATCTGCACGTCGTAGGTGACGTCACGTTCCGGATCGACGAAGCGGAGGTTCTCCCGGAACCAGACCCGCGCCGTGGCCACGGCGATCTCCCCCACCGGGACGTGCTCCCCGTTCACCACCGCCGTCGCCCGGTCGCCGAAGATCAGGCGCATCGGTTCGGTGACCCGGCCGCCGCCGAAGGCCACATCGGCGGCGCCGGCCACGAGCAGGGCCTTGTCGATGTTGTGGTGCAGGATCGCGCCGAAGCGCTGCAGGTACTCGCGGCTGAGCGCAATGCTCACCCGCTCCATGATCGCGTCGCAGATGGAGTCGGGATGACCGACGCCCTTGCGCTCGACGATCTCGACCTCGTGCTCCGACACCAGCTTCCCGGAGAAAAACTCGACACTGGTGTTGCGCACCGGCGCTCCTCCTACTCTTTCCAGCGGACCTGCTCCACGCCGTCCACGTCGGCCAGCGCGCCCATGACCTCGTCCCGCGTCACGCGGGCGGGCAGCCGGACGGCGAGAGTGATCGTGACGTGCTGGTCCATCCGCTCGGACATCTCCACGTGTTCGATGTTCACGTTGTGCGCGCCCAGGACGGTGCCGATCCGGCCCAACTGCCCGGGCTCGTCTACCAGCAGGAGTTCGACGGTGGTCAGGCCGCGGCGGGGGAGTCGCTTTTCCAGCGCCTTGAAGGGGATGAGCACGATCACGACCAGCGCGGTGGCGGCCGCCGCGCCCAGGTAGAAACCGGCCCCGGCGGCGGTGCCGATCGCCGCGGAGGTCCAGAGGGTGGCGGCGGTGGTCAACCCCTGCACGTTCACGCCGCTGCGCCAGATCGTTCCCGCGCCGAGAAACCCGATGCCCACCACGATGTTGCTGGCGATCCGCGCGGGGTCGGCGCCGGACCCGAAGAACCCTTCCTTGGAGATGAGCGTAAAGAGCGCCGCCCCCAGCGTCACCAGCGTATGGGTACGCAGGCCCGCCGGCTTCTCCACGGTTTCCCGCTCCAGCCCAATGAGGCCGCCCAGCACCAGGGCCAGGATCAGGCGCAGGAGGATCTCCCACCAGGAGGCGGCGGCGATGTCCATGCTCAGCTCGCGGCGTATTTCTCTCGGGCGACTTCTTCCACGTGCTCCATCAGCGCGTCCACCAGCTTGTCTTCCGGCAGGCTGGCCACGATCCGCCCCTCGCGGAAGAGCAGCCCCATGCCCCGGCCGCAGGCGATCCCCAGATCGGCCAGGCGCGCCTCGCCGGGGCCGTTGACGGCGCACCCCATCACGGCGACCTTCACCGGCGCCTTGATCCGCGCCAGGCGGCGCTCGACCTCCTGAGCGATGGCGATGATATCCACCTCGGCGCGGCCGCAGGAGGGGCAGGCCACCAACTGCACGCCGCGGCGGCGCAGCCCGAGGCTTGAGAGAATCTGATAGCCGACGCGGACCTCCTCGACGGGATCCGCCGCCAGCGAGACGCGGATGGTGTCGCCGATGCCCAGCGCCAGGATCGCACCAATCCCGGTGGCCGACTTCACCGACCCCGGTCCCAGCGTCCCCGCCTCGGTGATGCCCACGTGCAGCGGGTAGCGCACACGCGCGCTGATCAGCGTGTAGGCCGCGATGGCCATCGGCACCTCGGAGGCCTTCACCGAGATGACGATGTCGTGGAAGTCGTGGTCCTCCAGAACCTGCACATCCTCCAGGGCGCTTTCCACCAACGCCTCCGCCGTCGGGCCGAGGCGGCGCAGCATCGCCTTCGACAGCGACCCGATGTTGGCGCCGATGCGGATGGGCACGCCCCGCTCCTTCGCCGCGCGGGCGACGATGCGGGTGCGCTCGCGGCTGCCGATGTTTCCGGGGTTGAGGCGTAGTTTCGCCACCCCGGCCTCCAGCGCCGCCAGCGCCAGGCGGTGGTCAAAGTGAATATCGGCGACGATGGGGATGGGGCTGCGCGGCACGATCTCCTGCAGCGCTGCAGCGGCCGCCTGGTCAGGCACGGCCACGCGCGCGATCTCGCACCCCTCCGCCGCCAGCTGGTAGACCTGCGCCAGGGTGGCGTCTACGTCGCGCGTGTCGGTGATGGTCATGGACTGGACGGAGACGGGCGCGCCGCCGCCGATCTCGACCTTGCCGACGCGGACCGGCCGCGTCTCGCTGCGGGGGGTCAGTCTGCGCTGGGCGGCGTCGATCATCGCTGGATATCCTGCACCGTCAAGAATATCAGCAGCAGGAAGAGCAGGACAAAGCCCACCAGGTGGACGTAGCCCTCGCGGCGCGGATCGACCGGCCGGCGCCGGATGGCCTCCACCAGCAGAAAGGCGAAGCGCCCGCCGTCCAACGCTGGGATGGGGATGAGGTTGAAGATGCCGATGATGATGGAGAGCGACGCCGCCACGTAGAGGAAGTTCTCCAGCCCGCTGCGGCCGGCCTCGACCAGGGCCCGGCCGGCGGCGATCGGCCCGCCCAGGTTGCGCAGCAGCATGCCCTCGCGGATCAGGTTGCCGATGGCGCCGATGAAGGTGACGATGAACTCCCCGGTGCGCTGCACGCCCCAGAGGACCGCGGAAGCAGGATTGTAGCGCTGGCGGACCAGCTGCGGCGCGAACCCGATCAGCCCGATCTGCCGGGCGGGATCGAGGCGCGGCGTCACGGTGACGTCGAAGCGCCGCCCCGCCCGCTCCACCGTCAGGACAACCTGCTTCCCCGGGCTGCGGTGGATGGTGTCCACCACCTGCTCCCCGTTCGTCATCGGCTGCCCGTCGATGGCCACGATGGCGTCCCCGGGCTGCAGCCCGGCCTGCGCCGCCGGGCAGGGGCCCTCCGGCGGGGCGCCGCTAGGCTGGCCGCACATAGCCACCAGCATGCCGACGCGGTTGGTGATGCCGACCGGCACGCCGAACCCGGCGGCGATCACCGCCAGGATCACGGCGGCCAGCAGCAGGTTCATCACCGGGCCGGCGGCGACGATGGCCATGCGCACGTCGACGCGCTTACGCCGGAAGGAGCCTTCCTCTTCGAGGGGCTGACCTTCCTCGCCGGTGGGCGGCTCGAAGTCCTCCCCGGCCATGCGCACGTACCCGCCGAACGGAATCAGGTTGACCGCGTAGGTCGTCTCGCCGCGTTGGGTGGCGAAGAGCCGCGGGCCGAAGCCCAGGGCGAAGGCGTGGATGACCACGCCCGCCCGCTTCGCCACCAGAAAGTGGCCGAGTTCGTGCACGAAGATCATCGCCCCGAAGGCGACGATCGTGGCCAGAAGCCATCCGCCGTTGGACAGCAGCGGCTGCAGGTCGATCATCAACGCACCTCGACTCCGAACCGGGTCACGGTCTCTCTCGCCCAGGCGTCGGCGGCCAGCACGTCCTCCAGCGTCGGGGCGGCCACCGGGCGGTGGGCGTCCAGCGTGCGGCGCAGCAGGACGGGCATCTCGCCGAAGGGAATGCGCCGCTCCAGAAAGAGCTGCACGGCGACCTCGTTGGCCG
>CAYHPT010000078.1:4457-5713 GCA_964358435.1 uncultured bacterium
GCGTTCAGGACTGCCGGTACGGTCCCCCCCGCGCGCAGCGCCTCCCGCGCCAGGACCAGGCAGGGATAGCGCGCCGGCTCCGGCGGCGCAAAGGTCATGGTGATCCCCTCCCCGCTCCCCTCCCAGGAGAGAGGACGCATCAGGGAGAGGCGCCGCTCCGGATAGGTCAGCGCAAACTGAATCGGCAGCCGCATGTCCGGTGGGGCGATCTGCGCCAGCACCGACCCGTCCACGAGTTCCACCATCCCGTGGACCAGGCTCTGGGGGTGAATCACCACGTCGATCTGCTCCGGCGCCAGGTCAAACAGCCAGCGCGCCTCCATCACCTCGAACCCTTTGTTCATCAATGTCGCCGAGTCCACGGTGATTTTCTTGCCCATCTTCCAGGTGGGGTGAGACAGCGCTTCCTCCGGCGTCGCCCGGGAGATCGTCTCCGGCGGCCGGTGCAGGAACGGTCCGCCGGAAGCGGTGAGCACGATGCGCCGCACCGCAGGCCTGGGGGTGTCCTGCAGGCACTGGAAGATTGCGCTGTGCTCGCTGTCCACCGGGAGCAGGATCTTTCCGCTGGCCCGCGCCTGGGCAGTGACAAGACTCCCACCCGCCACCAGCGCCTCCTTCGTGGCCAGGGCCACGTCCTTCCCGGCGCGCAGCGCGGCCAGTGTGGGCAGCAGGCCGGCGATACCCACGACCGCGACCAGCACGAGATCGGCCGCGGGGTGGGCGGCGAGTGCGGCCACGCCGTCGCGCCCCGCCAGCACCTCGACCCCCGCGGGCAGCAGCCCCTGCAGGCGGCGCGTCTGGTCGGAATCCTCCACGGCTACGGCCTGCGGATGGAAGCGCGCGGCCTGCGCAGCCAGCGCGGCCACATTGCGCCGCGCGCTCAGCCCCACGACCTGCACGTCCCCCAGGTGCTCAACGACCTCGAGGGTCGATCGGCCAATCGATCCGGTGGAGCCGAGCAGGACCAGCCGCCGGCTCACCGCAGCACCCGGACCAGCAGCGCGTAGGCGACCGGCGCGACGAAGAGCATCGCGTCGAAGCGGTCCAGCACACCCCCATGACCGGGCAGGAGGGTCCCGCTGTCTTTCACGCGCGCCGCCCGCTTCAGCGCCGATTCCGACAGGTCTCCGATCAGACCCACGCTGCCGGCCAGCGCGCCCACGGCGGCGGCCGGTCCCCAGGGCAGGCGCGCAATCGCCGCCACCGCGAGCGCGGCCACGATCCCGCCGATCTCGCCGCTCAAGGCGCCCTCCCAC
>CAYHPT010000079.1:0-5712 GCA_964358435.1 uncultured bacterium
CGCCGACGACCTTCATGTCAGATTGCGCGGCGATCGCGCGGACGGCGGCGCGGCCCATCCGCCCGGCGGCTCCACTGACGACGACGCGGATCGGACTCATGGGATCAGACGGTGACGACGCCCTCGGCGCGGAACGCCTCCTGCAGGTCGGCGGCCAGGCGGCCGTCGCCGCGGAAGGGGCCAATCGCCGCCATCGCCATTCGCTCCGGCACCAGCACTTCCTGCGCCATCACCTGCACCTGGACCGCGGTGACGGCGTCGATGCGGGAGAGGATCTCGTCCAGCGTGACCTGCCGGCCGTAGTAGACCTGCGAGCGCGCCAGCTTGTACATCCGGCTGCCGGTGGATTCCAGGGAGAGCATAATCGCGCCCTTGTATGACTCCTGGGCCCGCTGCAGCTCGGCCTCGGAAATGCCGTCCTTGAGCTTCTCGATCTCTTGCAGGATCAGCGTGGTCACCTGCGGCGCCGCCGAGGGGCTCATCGCGCCGTAGATGACGAACAGCCCGCCCTCCCGGTAGGCGGCATGGTAGGAGGTGATCGTGTAGACTAGCCCCCGCTTCTCCCGGATTTCCTGGAAGAGGCGGCTGCTCATCCCGCCGCCCAGGATGTTGTCCAGGATGGCCATCACGTACCGCCCGTCATCCGCCTGGGGCAGCCCCCGCGTGCCCAGCGTCAGGTGGACCTGCTCGGTCTCCTTCGTGCGCAGCGTGATGTCCGCCCGCGCCGTCGGCGGATCCAGCACCAGGGGCGCCGCCGCGCCCTGCCACCCACCCAGGGTGTCGGCGACGAGCTGCACCATCGCCGCGTGCACCACATCCCCGGCGACGGCGACGATAATGTTGTTGGGCCGGTACCGCCGCTCCTGGTACGCGAGGAAGTCCTCCCGACGCAGCCGCTGCACCGTCCCCACGGATCCGATGACCGGCCGCCCCAGCGGGTGGCCGTTCCAGATCGTCTGCGCGAAGAGGTCCTGCACCAGTTCGTCTGGTGAGTCCTCGTACATCTTGATCTCTTCCAGAATCACCTGCCGCTCCCGTTCCAGCGCCTCCGGGTCGAGCGCGGAGTGCAGCAGCATGTCCGCCGTCAGGTCCATGACTGTGGGCAGGTGCTTGGCCAGGACCTTGGCGTAGAGCACCGTCGCCTCCCGGTCGGTGAACGCGTTCAGCTGTGCGCCGATAGCGTCGGCGGCCTGCGCAATGTCCAGCGCCGACCGGGTGTGCGTACCCTTGAAAAACATGTGCTCCAGGAGGTGGGAGATGCCGGCCTGCCGGTCCTCCTCGTAGCGCGAGCCGGCGCCGATCCAGATCCCCACGGCGGCCGTGCGCACCTGGGGCATCGGCTCGGTCAGCACCTGGATGCCATTGGGGAGGACCGTGTGCTCCGTCGTTCCCGTCAGTGTCGTCATCGTTTCCCCCATTAGCGGACAAGCCTCCGCAGACGGAGGCTTGCCGGCACGATCAGGCGCTTTGGTCTCAGGCCTCGGGGGCGCCGCCTCCCGACTGTCCGCCTTCCCGGCCGCCGCTGGCCGGGCCGGCTCCGCGCTCTCCGCCAGGCCGTCCGCCGGGACCTCTGCCCTCCGGTCCCCGGCCGCCCGGTCCTCGTCCGCCCCGGCGGCGCCGCCGCGGCGGACCGCTCTCGCGCGACCGCGGGGCAGCGGGCTGCAGTTCCCCTCCAGCCGGGGCCTCGCCCTCCTCCCCCGTCTGGTCGATACCGCGCCGGGTGAGGTTGATGCGGCCCAGGTTATCGATCTCCTTGACCTTGACCAGCAGCTCGTCGCCGACCTTAACCACGTCCTCGACCTTGGCCACGCGGCCGTCGGCGAGCTCGGAGATGTGCACCAGACCTTCCTTGCCGGGCAGCACCTCCACGAAGGCGCCGAAGTTCATCAGGCGGGTGACGCGGCCCAGGTACATCTCGCCGACCTTCACCTCGCGGACGATCTCCTCGATCATCGCCATCGCTCGCCGCGCCGCCTGCTCGTCCACGGAGGCGATGTGGATGCGCCCGTCTTGTTCGATGTCGATCTTGGCGCCGGTCTCCTGGGTGATCTTGTTGATCACCTTGCCGCCGGGGCCGATGACCTCGCGGATCTTCTCCGGGTTAATCTCGATGGTCAGGATGCGCGGCGCGTAGGGCGAAAGCGTCGTCCGCGGCGCGGGGATGACCTCCAGCATGCGCTCCAGGATGAACAGCCGGGCCTCGCGCGCCTGGCCCAGGGCCTTGGCCAGGAGGTCCCGGGAGAGCCCCTTGGTCTTGATGTCCATCTGCAGGGCGGTGATGCCGTCGCGCGTCCCGGCGACCTTGAAGTCCATGTCGCCCATCTGGTCTTCCATCCCCAGGATGTCGGTGAGGATGGCGGCGCGGCCGGATTCGTCAGAGATCAACCCCATGGCGATGCCGGCGACCGCGGCCTTGATCGGCACGGCGGCGTCCATCAACGCCAGGGTCGAGCCGCAGACCGACGCCATCGAGGTGGAACCGTTGGACTCCAGTACCTCTGAAACCAGGCGAATGGCATACGGAAACCCCTCCTTCGACGGGATGGCCCAGGCCAGCGCCCGCTCGGCGAGCGCGCCGTGGCCGATCTCGCGCCGCCCCGCGCCCCGGAGGGGACGGACTTCGCCGACGGAAAACGGCGGGAAGTAGTAGTGGTGCATGTAGCGCTTCCGCTCGAGAATACCCAGGTTGTCGAGCTTCTGCTCGTCCTCACCCGTCCCCAGCGTGGCCGCGGTGAGGACCTGCGTCTGCCCGCGCTGGAAGAGCCCGGAGCCATGCGCCCGCGGCAGCAGTCCCACCTGGATCGTCAGCGCTCGGATCTCGCCCGGCTTCCGGCCGTCCGGGCGGCGACCATCCTCGAGGATGCGGCGCCGCACCTCCGCCTTGGTCAGCGCGTAGACCAGGTCAGCGACCTCAGTCGCCCGCTCGGCGAACTTCTCCGGGAACTGCTCGGCGAGCTGCGTCGCGACGGCCTGCTGCACGTCCCGCAGCGCCTCCTCGCGGGCCAGCTTCTCGGGGTGGGCCAGCGCTTCGCCGATCAGCGGCCGGGCGGATTCCCGCACCGTCGCCTCTAGGTCGGAATCGCCGGTCGCCAGTTGGACCTCGCGCTTCGGCTTCCCGGCCATCTCCACCAGGCGATGCTGGATCTCCACAATGCGGCGGATTTCGGCGTGGGCGATGTCGAACGCCCCCAGCATCTGCTCTTCCGGGACCTCCTCGGCCCCGGCCTCGACCATGATGATCCCGTCGGCGGTCCCCGCCACGACCAGGTCGAGGCGGCTCTCCTCCTCGACCTGCCGCATCGTTGGGTTGATGACGAACTGGTCCCCGATCAGCCCCACGCGCACCGCGCCGATCGGCCCCTCGAACGGTAACCCGGCGACCATCAGCGCCGCGGAGGCGCCGTTCACGGCCAGGATCGCGGGGTCGTTCTCCTGATCGGTGGAGAGGACGGTGGCGATGACCTGGATGTCGTTGCGGAAGCCTTTGGGGAAGAGCGGCCGGATGGAACGGTCCATCAGGCGGGCGGTGAGCACGGCGGACTCGCCCGGCCTGCCCTCCCGCTTGAAGAAGCCGCCCGGGATCTTCCCCGCCGCGTACATCTTCTCTTCGTAATCACAGGTCAGCGGGAAGAAGTCGATCCCCTCGCGCAGCTGCGCCGCGGCCATCGCTGTGACCAGGACCATGCTATCCCCATAGCGCACGACCACCGCCCCGTCGGCCTGCCGGGCCAGCAGCCCGGTCTCAAAAGCGAGCGTGCGCCCGCCGACCTGAATCTCTACTTGATGTTGCGTTGACACTGCCATTCAGACAACCTCCCACGGATTGGAGCGCTCTGCCCGCCCCGCACAACAAAGGGAGCGGGGGGACCCCCCCCCGCCCGCCCGTTTCCGCATTTTGACCACACCGCCGCGATCGTTCATCCCCGCAGACCCAGCTTCTCCACAACCTGCCGGTACCGCTCCTGGTCGTGCCGCAGCAGGTAGGTCAGCAGGCGCCGACGCGTGCTCACCATCTTCAGGAGCCCACGGCGGGAGTGAAAGTCCTTCTTGTGCGCCTTCAGATGTTCGGACAACTGGGTAATCCGCTGGGTGAGCAGTGCGATCTGCACCTCCGGGGACCCCGTGTCCCCGTCGTGCCGGCGGTGCGCGGCCAGAATGGACGACTTCTTGTCACGGTCAAGACTCACGGGATGCTCCTCCGATACCCCTACCCGGTCCCTTGCCTCCGCGGGGGGCAGGGGCGGCGACATAAACGACGCCCGCAGCCGAGAGGCCGTTGGAGCGTCGGCGCTCCCAGCCGGGGCCGGGATCATTCTAGCACAGGGCCCCCCGGGGGGCAAAACCGCGATATCCAGACTTAATCCGGCCCCCAGACACCCTCCCGGGCCAGCACGGCGCGAACCTGGGCGACGTCCGCCTCCATCTGCCGGATGAGCTCCGGCACCGTCCGAAACGCCTGCTCGCCGCGGAGACGGTTTCCGAACACCAGTTCGATCTCTGCCCCGTAGAGGTCCCCTTCGAAATCCAGCAGGAAGGCCTCCACCAGGAGGTCGCCCGGGCCAAAGGTCGGGCGGGTGCCGACGCTCACGGCTGCGGGTGCGGTGCGCCCTTCCAGGCGGGCCCAGGCGGCATAGATCCCCCTGCCGGGGAGGATCTTGTCCGTGTGAACGGCCAGGTTGGCCGTGGGAAAGCCCAGCGTCCGGCCCCGCCGCTCCCCCTCCACCACCCGGCCGCGCACGGCGTACGGCCGGCCAAGGAAGATCCTGGCCTCCCCCACCTCCCCAGCCCGGACGAGCCGGCGGATCAGGGTGCTGCTGACCAGCGTCCCCGCAACGTGTACCGGCGGGACGACCGTCACGCTAAACTCCAACTGCTCCCCGCCCGCGCGCAGCAGGTCCAGGGTGCCCCCCCGGTCCCGCCCGAACGCGTAGGTGGAACTGACAACGACACCGCCCGGCGCGACCACGTCCGCCAGCATCTCCAACCACCGCTCCGCCGAAGTCTGGCGCAGCGCGTTGTCGAAACGCACCACCACGGCGCCGTCCATCTGCCGGGCGGCGAAGAGTTCCGCCCGCTCCTCGATCGTGGTCAGGAGAATCGGCTCGGGCGGCGGGGCGATGACCCGCTGCGGGTGGGGGTCGAAGGTCAGGACCATGTGCCGCCCGCCCGCGGCTGCGGCGGCCTCTCGGGTCCTGGTGAGGACCGCCTGGTGGCCGAGGTGGACACCGTCGAACATCCCCAGTGCCAGGTAGGTGGGGCGTTCGCTCCCGGGAATCGCGCCCAGTCCTTGAAAGATCTCCATCCGGAACTACCGGCCCCGCAGCACTTTGAAGGGCCGCAGGCTTCCTCCCTCGATGCGCGCCAGGGCGAGCAGTCCGCCCGGATCACGCAGGCGGATCGGGACGTCGCGCGGCAGGCGCTGCCAGTTCGGCACCTTGAAGAGCGGTAGGGCGATCCCGTCCAGGATGGAGAGGCGCTGCGCCGGCAGCAGGTCGACGGCCGGCAGGTCCGCCAGGGCCTCATCCATCGACAGCAGTGTCCCCGCCAGGCGCCCCTCTTCCCGCAGCGCGGCCAGCTCTTCCAGTGTGTGACCCGTCTCGAGGGTGAAGCGGCCGACGCGGCGCCGCAGCATGAACGACGCGTGCGCGCCGGTTTCCAGCGCCACTCCCATATCGCGCGCCAGCACCCGCACGTAGGTCCCTTTCGAACATT
>CAYHPT010000080.1:0-5700 GCA_964358435.1 uncultured bacterium
CGGCAGGCAGCGGAGAGCTACTTCCGCGGTATCCCCCTGGAAGAATACAGCCGGCATCATCCTGAGCTGGCGGCTGCGTTGCGGGCGTGAGAAGTCCACCGGTTTCGGATAGTCGGCGGCTGCGGCAGGTGGAACAGGTCTTCCGGCAACGCTTCGGTGGGGCGCCAGGCTACCTCGTCCGTGCGCCCGGCCGGGTCAACCTGATCGGCGAGCACACCGACTACAACGACGGGTTCGTCCTGTCGGCCGCGATCAACCGGCACGTCGTGATCGCGGTCGCGCCCGCAGACGTCCCCTCCCTGCGGTTCTACTCCCTGACGTTTGACCAGGAGGTGACCATCCCCACCGATCGCCCCGAAGCGCCCGCCGCGCCGCCCTGGGCCCGCTACGTCCAGGGCGTGGCGGGAGAACTGCGGCGTGCCGGCATGCCGCTGCGCGGCGCCGCGGCCGTGGTGGGAGGCGACCTCCCCATCGGGGCGGGCCTGAGCAGTTCCGCGGCCCTGGAGGTCGGGGCCGCCCTGGCACTGCTGGCGGTGGCCGGGGGCGTCATCGACCGGCGGGAGGTGGCCCTCCTGGCACAGCGGGCCGAGGTGGGGTTCGTCGGCGTCCGCTGCGGGATCATGGATCAGTTCACCGTGGCCCTGGCGCAACCAGGACACGCCTTCTTCCTGGATTGCCGCTCGCAGGAGTACACGCACGTGCCGCTGCCGGAGCCGTTCGTGCTGGTCGTCTGCGACACGGGCGTGCGGCGGGCACTGGGGGAATCGGGGTACAACGAGCGGCGGCGGGAATGCGAGGAAGCCGTCGGCCTCCTCCGTCGGTTCAAATCGGAGATCAGGGCGCTGCGCGACCTCTCGCCTGATGACCTGGCGCTCGCGGATCGCCTCCCTGAGCGGCTGCGCCGACGGGTGCGGCACGTCGTCACCGAGAACCGGCGTGTCCGGGAGGCGGTGGACGCACTCCGCCGCGCCGACGGCGCGGCGCTGGGCCGCCTGCTGGCCGGGTCGCATGCCAGCCTGCGCGATGATTACGAAGTTAGTGTTCCCGCGCTGGAGGCGATGGTGATCGCGGCGGTGGCGGCGCCGGGGTGTCTGGGGGCCCGGCTGGTCGGCGCGGGGTTCGGCGGGGCGGTGCTCGCGCTGGTCGAGCGTCCGGCGGCGGCGGTATTTATCGAAGAAACGGCGGCGGCCTATCGCGCGGCGACGAGACGGGAGGGCACCTTTCTTGCCTGCGAAGTCACTGGTGGCGCGGCGGTCACGGCGACAACTGGCCCGGGCGAAACGCCTTGAGGATTTCGTCGCACTGCTTCTGTCCGTCCCGCCACCGGTCCAAGGGTTTGGCGCAGACCACGTACTGGAAGGCCTGCTGGCCGGTCACCAGCAGACCGACCGAGGCCCATTCCTGACCTCGCGAAGTCCCCGTGACTTCGAAGCGGTGCCACACCGCACCCCGCTCTTCCTTGAACCGCCGGAAACCGGAGACCCCGTGAATCGGCAGCAGGTTCAACCCGAGCTGCCGCGCTGCGTCGTCGCTGAGGGGTCCGGGCTGGGCGTCCGTCAGGACCAGCAGGAACTCGGCCGCCGACTGGGGCGTCCGGCCGGCGCTGGAAGGCAGGAACCAGACCCGCGCGTCGTCGGCGACCGTGACGATCTCCCAGCCCTGCGGGTAGGCGATCGAGAACTTCTGCTTCTCGCTCGTGAAGGTCGCAAAGGCCGACGGGCGCGCGCAGGCGGCCGCCAGCGCGACCATGCCGAGCAGGATCACCAGGGTGCCGGGGAGCCGTCTCATCCAAACTCTATCCTAACGCGCCGCGCCCGCTTCCGGATGGCCCAAACGGACTCTTGACCGCGGCGGGGCCTGACGGAATAGTTGTGACAGACGCCATGATCACCGTGACGATTGATCCCCAGGTCGGAGCGCACGTCCGCATCGGGCTCGTCGAAGCGCGGCAGGTCCTGGTCCGGCCCGCCGAGGAGGCACTGCGCGGCGAACTGGACGCCGTGGCCCGCGCCCTGCGCGACCGCTACAGCGGTCTCGAGCCCGCGCAGATCGACGGCTTGCAGCCCGCCCGCGAATTGTACAAGCGGCTGGGCATCGATCCCACGCGGCTCCGCCCCTCGTCGGAGGCCCTGCTGCGGCGCGTCCTGCGCGGCGAAGAGGTCCCCGCCTACAGCGTGGAGCGACGGCTGGTGCTGGCGGATGAGACCGGACCCTGCGGCACGCCCACCAGCGATTCCGTGCGCACGATGATCACCGACGCCACGGTGCGCTGCCTGATGGTGGTCTACGCGCCCAGCACGCTGCCGGCGGAACGGCTGGCGGCGCACGTGCGCACCGCCGCCGTCCGCATCCAGCGGTACAACGGCGGCACCATCGTCGGCACCGCCGTGCTGCCCTGACGGCGGCCCCCCGCGCCGATGCGCGTCCAGGAACTGCGCCGCCCGGCACCCGTCGAGTCCAATCCTCTTAGACTTGCGTCGCGCCCCGTCCCGTTACCCGGGCCGGGTGAGGTGCTGCTGCGGATCGTCGCCACCGGGGTGTGCCACACCGACCTGCACCTCGCCGAAGGCGAACTGCCGCCGCGCCGTGATGTGGTTGTCCCGGGGCATCAGGTCGTCGGTGTGATCGAGCAAGCCGGTCCCGGCGTGAGCCTCGCCCCGGGGCAGCGGGTGGGCGTGACCTGGCTCTTTCGCTCCTGCGGGCAGTGTGAGGCCTGCGGCCGCGGCGAGGAGAACCTCTGCCCCGAGGCGCGCTTCACCGGCTACGACGTGGACGGCGGCTACGCGGAGTTCATGATCGCTGACGCCAACTTCGTGTACCCGCTCCCGGGGTTCTTCGCTGACGAGGAGGCGGCGCCGCTGCTCTGCGCCGGGATCATCGGCTACCGTGCGCTGCGCAAAGCCGACGTGGGAGCGGGGGAGCGAGTCGGCCTGTTCGGGTTTGGCGCCTCGGCCCATCTGGCGATCCAGGTGGCGGTGCACTGGGGGTGCGAGGTCTTCGTCTTCACGCGCAGCGCCGCGCACCGGGCGCTCGCGGCTAAATTGGGCGCGGTCTGGACCGGATCGGCGGACGACCATCCGCCCCGGCCGCTCGATCGGGCGATTCTCTTTGCGCCGGCGGGCGCGCTCATCCCGATGGCGCTGGCGGCCCTCCGGCCCGGCGGGACGCTGGCGATCAACGCGGTCTACCTGGATCGGATACCCGACATGGAATACGGCCTGCTCTACGGCGAGCGCACGCTGCGCTCGGTCAGCAACCTGACCCCCCGGGACGCCACGGAATTTCTTGCCCTGGCCGCGGAGATCCCCGTGCGCACGCAGGTGGAGCGCTTCTCCCTCGAGGAAGCGAACGCGGCGCTGCAGAAACTGAAGCGCCGCGAGGTCCAGGGCGCCGCCGTCCTGGCTATCGCCACTTGATGGAGCAGCCGCGCGGCGGCGTTTCCGCCATTACCGGCGCCTGACCCGCCAGCACCGCCTCGATCGCGTCCCGCAAATAGTGCTGCCGCACCGCCTGGGGGTCCTCGGAGTTGTCGTCCGGCGCGCCGTGGTAGCGCAGTGTGCGGGCGGTGTCAAAGAGGAAGATCTCCGGCGTGCGCGTGGCGCCGTAGTGCCGCGCCACCTCCTGGCTCTCGTCGAAGAGGTAGGGGAATGGATAGGCCTTCAGGCGCGCCCGCGCCTCCATCTGCGCGAAGGAATCCTCCGGGTACTTCTGGGGATCGTTGCTGTTGATCAAGACGAAGCGTACGCCACGCCCCGTGTACTCGCGCTGCAGGGCGATCACCCGGTCCTCCCAGGCCCGCACGTAGGGGCAGTGGTTGCACCAAAAGATCACGGCCAACGCCGTCACGTCGCGGAAGCCGTCGGGCGAGTAGGTCTTTGCGTCCACGCCCGGTAGCGTGAAGGAGATGATCTGCTGATTTGTCGCCAGCGTCATGGCTGCGTTCCTCCCGGTGAGTTCGTTGCCGCTGCCGGCGCCGGCGCCGCGCGGACCGCCCGGCGGAGCATCTCCGCCGAGGGTAGGGGCGAGGGCCGCCCGTCGTCCAGCAGGTAGAGGCGGCAGGTGAGGCGGCCGTCGGCCGCCACCGTCTCCGGCTGGATGTCGCGCCCGTCCACCCGGATCGTGGGCGACCCGGGGAAGCGCAGCGTACGGGCCAGCTCCTCGGTGTCCACGTGGGTCACCTGCACCTCCGCGGCGATCCCTTCCTCGGCCAGGACCGCGCGCAGGCGCTGCAGCGCTTCGTCGTGGGAGGGACAGTCCTCCCAGTACAGAAAGTCAATGCGCATGACGTTTCCATTATAAACGGGTTGTCTGCGCCTATTGCGGAAGGAGTCACTCGCCATCGCCGTCGTCCGCGCCGCCTGGTTTCGCCTCCACGTCATCACCCGCTACCGGGCGCGCACCGCGGTAGAGCGCTGGCAGATCCAGGACCGGCTGCGGCTGCGGCTGCGGCGAATAGTACCGCGCGGACGGCCGCGCTTCTACGAAACGGCGGCGGGGGAACTGGCGTTCGTCCTCTGGGTGGGAGTGCGGCCGGCGGCACGGTTCCTCGACGCGCTGCGGCGCATCGACGGCGAGGAGGCGCGGGGGTAACGGGCTACCGCCGGCAGGTCCCGTTGAAGCAGTGGTTGCGGAAGCGCAGGCTCATTTTGCCTTCCACCCGGCCGAGCCCGCGCACGTCCGTGGAGGCGTCCATCTTCACTTCGCGCCAGATCAAGCGGCCCCCCACGTTGGTCCAGTCGAGTTGGGTGCCCACCGGCCCCCAGTCGTAGATGAGCTGGAGGCCGTAGTACGTGCCCTGCTCGTCCACGACCGCGGTGACGATGTACGGACCGCCGGGACGCGTCACCAACTCACGCTGCCGGGGGAGGTAGAGCCACCGGGCAATCGCGCGGCGCACGTTGACGTCCTTCAGATCGCTCGCCTGGCCGTACCGCTGCAGGACGTCGGTGACGATGTCCTTGCGCACGGCGCCCAGGACGTAGCGGCCGTTGGGGAGTTCCTCGGCGATGAAGACGTCGTAGTCGTCCAGGAGGGAGAGCGCGCCTTCCTCCCGCTCGATCCGCTCCTCGATCAGGCTCTTCAGGTTGCCCTCGAAAGGCCGCAGGACGAGGGGAACATCTAGTTTGGTGATAGTGACCTGGCGCCGCCGCGCCGCACCGTGGGTGGGGCGCCACTCCCGGTAGGAGCCGACGACCTTCGCGGTGATGCGCCCGCCTCGCCACGTGATTACCACGTCCCCGTCGAAGTCGGCCGTGGCGTCATACGGCGTCGGCGCGGCGTCGGTGAACATCCGCTGCAGCAGCGTCTCCACCGGGATGTGGTTCGCCGCCGCCGGCAGAGGCACGGCCAGCGCGAGGACCAGAAGCCCCAGAATCAGGTGCCGCATGGCACGGGCATTATGCATGGAAATCCGCCGTCTTGCACATTCCCCACAGATTGTGATTTCAGGCAACCAGGGGGTGGCATCTTCAGCATAACGCACACCACGGGAGCCGTCTGCCGCGACCTGCTACTATAGGCTGCGGTGACCGAGAACCGAGCCCCGAGGTGTCGTCGATGGACGTTCTGGAGTTGATCAAGACCCGCCGCAGCGTCGCCCGGATGAAGCCCGACCCCGTGGACCGGGACCTGATCGCACGGTGCCTGGAGGCGGCGGTCTGGGTGCCGAACCACCGGCTGACCGAACCCTGGCAGTTCTTC
>CAYHPT010000081.1:0-5541 GCA_964358435.1 uncultured bacterium
GTCGGCAGGCGCGGCTTCTCCTAGTAGTCGGGCACTCCTTGATACCTTGACGACGCATCGACGCGCATTGCACGCGACGGGTCGTCGAATCCTGTACATGTCGATGTCAGCGGTGTGGAGGCAGTGGGGCGGGGAATCGGGCGTCGGGCGGATCCGAGGGGGCGGGTGCGGAGACACGACTCGCGCGGACGCACGCGTCCGGCCGGGGCGCGGCTCGTCGGTGAATCGCCGCCGGTCCGGTTAGTGCGGGAACCAGGCGAGGGCCAGCGTGAAGGCGCTCACGATCACGAGCACCAGCCAGCCGAGATCCTCGTACATGTCCAGCGAATCCATACCATGTCTCAATGCACAACTCGCCGAAATTTTAGACGAGATTCTTGTCGAAAGGTGCGCCCCTCGGCGATGCGGCCGCCGGGTCCGGCCAGTAAACCTCCGGCCCGGGTGTTCCGTTCTTCATGCCAGGAGGGAGAGGCATGAACACGCCGGTGAGTGCGCGAGTGGACCGGGGCGCGCGCCCGGCGCGGGGTCAGCCTTTGGCGCGCTGCTCGACGTAGTTCAGGCGGAGATTCGTTAGGAGCGTTTCGAGTTCGCGGCGTTCGGCGTCCTGCAGCTTGCTCCGGATCAGGTCGACGAGCGCCGCAGCCGCGTCGATGGCCAGCTGCGCCTCGTCCAGGTGGCGCTCGATCTGCTTGGTGACCGGATCCGAGGTGAGGCCCATCGCCTCCCAGGCCTTGGACGCGAGCAGGCTGATGCAGGTCAGGACGACGGCCTGCGCGTCGATCCGTTCGTCCGGGGATTCCGGGTCGGTCATTCCCCTCCCGCGCCGGCGAACAGTTACCCGCCACCCGGTGTTGCCGGCACCGGCACCGGCCGGCGTACCTGCAGGACGACCACCGCCGCGACGATCGCGGTGGCGATCAGGTCGGGGCCGGTGGCCGGGTAGACCAGGGCCAGTCCGGCCACCGTGAGCAGGACGCGCTCCAGCACCGTGGTGCGGCGGAGCAGCCAGCCGCTGGCCGCCGCGGCCAGGGCGGCCAGCCCGATCACGGCGGTGACGGTGACTTTGGCCACGTCCAGCCAGTCCTTCGTCTCCAGCAGCAGTCCCAGTCCCGCGGGGTGCACCGTGAACATGAAGGGCACCACGAAGGCGGGCAGCGTGTACTTCCACGCCTGCATCATGGTCTTGAAGGCGTTGCCGCCGGTGAGCGCGGCGGCGGCCATGGGGGAGAGGCCGACCGGCGGCGAGACCTCCGAGAGGACGGCGTAATAGAAGATGAACATGTGTGCCGCCAGCTCAGAGACACCGAGCTTGATGAGCGCCGGCGCCACCATGCCGGCGGCGATGATGTAGGTGGCGGTGATGGGTAGGGCCAGCCCCAGAATCCAAAGGGCGACGCCGGCGAAGATCAGCGTGAGGAAGAGGTTTCCCCCAGCCGCGGTGACGATGATGTCGGCGATCTTCAGCCCGAGTCCCGTCAGGTTCGTCACGCCGACGATGATGCCGGCCGCTGCGGTTGTCACGGCCACGCTGAGCACTTGGCGGCTCCCATTCCCCAGGGCCATCACGCCCTTCTGCGCGTCCAGGCCGATGCGGCCGATGCCCAACCGGTGGCGCGCCAGTGCCGCGATGAGGAAGAAGGCCGCCACGACCGCCCAGGCGACGGTGTTGATTGGGGGCAGAGTCCTCTGCTGCCGGATCACCAAGACGAGAAATGCGGCCAACACGGCCATCGCCGCCCAGGGCCACACCGGACGGCGTTGCTCGCTGCGCGCGCCCACGACCAGCGCGGTCTCACGGCGGAGGAACGAGGTCGCCAGCGCGATGATTGTTGCCCACAGCACGGCGTTAATGGCGGTCATCCCGCGGATCATGAAGAGCGGGATCACGACGAACGAACTGAGCAGGTACCAGTACCGCAGCACGAGCTGCAGCGGATTCTTGGTGAGGATCTGAACCTGCTTCAGGTGGAAACGGCGCGCGTCCAGTTCGATCATGAAGAAGATTGCCAGGTAGTAGAGGATCGTGGGGATGATGGCCATCTTCAGGACTTGCAGGTAGGAGATCTTCAGGATCTCGGCGATGATAAACGCGGCCGCGCCCAGGATCGGCGGCGAGATGACGGCGCCGATGCCCCCGGCGGAGAGCAGCCCGCCCGCCGACTCGCGGTCGTAGCCGGCGCGCTTCAACATCGGGTAGGCGATGGCCCCGACCGTCACCGTCGTGGCCACGCCACTGCCGGACGGTCCACCCAGGAGGAAGGACGCCACGGTCACCGCCTGCCCCGCTCCCGTGCGCCGCCGGCCGGTCAGTGCCAGCGCCAGATCCACGAAGAACTTCCCCGCCCCCGACTGCTCCAGGAACGAGCCGTAGATCGTGAACAAGATGATAAAGGTGGACGAGACCTCCAGCGGAACCCCGAAGATCCCTTCCAGTGAGACATAAAGCTGACCAACGACGCGGGCCACATCGTACCCCCGATGCGTGAAGGGCGGAGGGAGCCAAGGTCCGACGAAGGCGTAGATGAGAAACGCGACCACCAGGATAAGGAGGGCTCGCCCGACGGTCCGGCGCGTGGCTTCCAGAACGAGGAGGATCAGGATCGACCCGAGGATGAGATCCCAACGGTTGGGTATCACGATGCGGTACACGAACGCCTCAAAGTCCACGAGGACATACCCGAGCGAGATCACCGCCAGCACTGCGAGCATGACGTCGATCGGCGTGATCCGCCCCAGCCGGTCCCGGCGCGACGGATAGAGCATGAAGGCCAGCACCAGGACGAAGAGCAGGTGGATCGTCAGGTGGATCTGCCGGATGAAGGTGGCCTGCGCGGCGTAGAGGTGGTACAGGCTCATCAGCACGAGAGCCGCGGTGATGAGCCAGCCGGCGGTCCCCGTGAGGTGCCGGGTCTTCCCTTCAAATTGCTCGACGAGTTCTTCGAGTTCTTCCTTGGACTTGGGAAGGGCGATTTCGGGTTCGGTGGCCACGCGCGCCTACCGTTTCAGCCAGGTGAAGAGCCGCGGCGCCCGCCGGATAGCGACGCGGAGGCCGGCGCCCTCACCAGCCTGATAGAGCGGCAGCACCGCGGAACCGACCCGCAGGATCGGATGGCCGCGGGCGCCGACGCGCAGCGTGTACCCGTCGAGAACGATGCCGGAGACCGGGGCCGTCACGCGCCCGCCCGCCACCTGGTAGGGCGGGGCGAGGCGGTTGTATTCAAGGACCGCCTCGCGTGTACTGCTGATGTCCCGCAGATGCAGGCGGCCGCCGTGCACGACAAACCGCTCCCATGTCGGCGCGAGATAGACCGAGTTTGTGTAGCGGAGCACGACCTCTGCCCCGTCGGCCACGGGTACGCGCCAGCGCACCGCGCCTGTCTCGTCCGAGATTACCAGCATCTGGGACGGCCAGGCCAGGCCCATTGCGACGAGCCCCCCGCCGATCAGGGCAAGCGCCCGCATTGCTTCCCTAGAAGCCTGCGACCCCCCGCTCCTTGAAGTACCGGACCGCACCAGGGTGGAAGGGCAGGGGGGAGCGCTCGCCCGCGTTGAGCAGGGTGACATTGTACGCCTCTTGATGCACCTGCGCCAACTCCGCGCGCTTCTCGAAGATCAACTTCGTGATCTGATAGGCCAGGTTTGCATCGAAGTCCTTGTGCACCACCAACAGGTTCACCGTGCCGACCGTCGGCACGTTCGCCGGTAGCCCGACATAATACTCCCTCGAGATCGTTGCCCTGAAATAGATGGTCCCGTACTTCTTCTGCAACGCAGGAAGGAGAGAGTCGAGTGGGATAAGCTTGATGCGGAGTCCAGGAGTCACCGCCAGGTCCAAGACGGCGGACGTGGGTAACCCCCCGCTCCAGAAGAAAGCGTCGATCTTCTTATCGCGCAGAGCATCGACCGATGGCGCCACCCCCAGCCGGTCCTTGCGGATGTCTCGGTCGGGATCAAGCCCGGCGGCTGCGAGAAGGCGGAGAGCCGTCACTTCGGTCCCGCTGCCCGGCGAGCCCACAGACACGCGCTTGCCCTTCAGGTCGGCGATCGCATTGATCCCTGTCCCCTCCACCGTCACCAAATGGTTGTAGTTGTTGTAGAGAGGGGTCAGGGTGACGGCCGGCACGGGGTTCCCCTTGAACGCTTCCAGGCCTTTGACGGCATCGAACGCAGTGTCCGCCAGCGTCAGGGCCAGATCGGCACGCTTTGCTCCAATCAGCCGCATGTTGTCGACGGAGGCCGACGTCACCTCTGCGGTTGCCTCCACGTTGGGAATGTTCAGAGAAATCAACTTCGCCAGACCGCCGCCGAGGATGAAATAGACCCCGCCGGTTCCCCCTGTGACGATCGAGAGACGGATTCGGGGCGCCGCGGAGACCGGCGCGAAGAGGCCGAACAAGAGCAGGGCCACGACGGCCATCGCCGCGGCAGTCCTCCAGGAATGGTTTCTCACGGTCTAATCCCTCCTTCCGAAAACTGACGCCGAAACGCGTCGGCTCCAGGGCTTGAGGCAACGAGGGTATCGTTCTTGCTCTTCGCCCCGCAATCCTTGCCGGGGACGGGCCCCCGCTCGTTACAAACCGGCAAACGCCGCAGGCCTGCTCAGCCTGTGTGGACGGCCGGGATTACCGGACGCCCAGCCAATTGGCGAGAAAATCCCTTTTGGGCGGACCATAAGCGGCTTCCACCACAGGGTGAAGCAGGGTGGTGAGAGGAACGTGAAGCGTTCGTCACGGTACTGGCGCTGAACGTGGTGGGGGATGGGCTGCGCCAGGCCCTCGACCCTAGACTGCGTGGACGGGTCTAGACTGCACCTTTCGCGCCAGGCGATCCCAGCGCCGGCGAAACCGCGCCGCGCACCACTCGTCGGCGCCGTCCAGGTACGCCAGCGCGCGCTCGCTGAGCAGCAGCGCGCGGCGCGGATCGGCCATCTGCCACTCCCACACCATCGCCAGCCGCTCAAGCGCCTGCCAGGTCGGAAGCACACCCGCGTCCAGCTCCCCCTGCCAGAGTGTCAGGAGCCGATCCCGTTCGCCGCGCCTTCGGTAGTGGCGGGCGAGCGCGAGGGCGGTGCGCCAGCGCATACGGGCGTCCGATTCTCCGGTCAGGCTGGTCTCATAGCAGCGCAGCGCCGCGTCGGGATCACCGCGCTGTTCCAGCAGCCGTCCCAGGCCGAACCAGTCCACGATGATGGGGACGGTGTCGGGCTGCGCCAGCGTTTCGCCGGTGGTCCCATGGAGCGCCAGGAGCGAGAGCAGGTCCTGCTCGTTGTGCGAGAAGACGGGCTCCAGCGGGGCGCGGTCGCCGGTGCGCAGGTACTGCACGTACAGTGAGGGGATGAGCCAGCCCGGGACATCGAGGCCCCGTTCCACCTGCAGGACTCCCTGCTCGAGGAGCGCCAGGCTGTATCCACCCAGGGGCCGGTGCCAGAGGCGCCGCGCGTAGGTGATGAGGTCGAGGTGCGGCCGGTCCTCAAAATACTCGCGCTGCCGCGACGACAGGAAGCGCGTCTGCAGCAGCGGCAGGTCGAAGCGCGCCCCGTTG
>CAYHPT010000082.1:0-5521 GCA_964358435.1 uncultured bacterium
CGCTAGCCACGACTCCAACGGGCGGACCAGAGTAATCCGTCGCGTCCGGCCATCCCGGTGCACGATCTCCGCACGTAGCAGAGCCTCGAGGAGGACCGCCCCGAGAGAGCCGCCGAGGTGTGGCCTTCCCCCGATCCAGTCGGGGCACGCGCAAGCGAATCGCCGCCGTAAGCGATGAGCGCGGATCACATTGACGCCCCGTCTAACGAGAGCCCGCGCCCCTTTCATCGTGAGGCGATAGAGCGGGCGTTCCTGCTCGGGGATAGGCTTCACCCACCCCCGGCGGAGGAAGGCGTCGAGCAGCCGCACGCCGGTCATTCCAGCGAGGTGGTCATAGCAGGCCCGGGCGCGCCTCAAGTCCGGGGTGCGGGCCCGCGGCGTCAGACGCGGTGGTTCGTCGTGCGTGCGCCACCAACGGTGCGGCCCTAAGGAGGAAAGCACGGCGAAAGCCGAGGCGATCCGGGCCGCGCTCACCGCATAGCGGTGCTGGCGCCCGGCGACGCGGACCGCCACGAGCTTCTCCGTCCGCAGGATCTGCAAGTGGCTGGAGATGCGGGCCGGCTCCAGGCCCAGGCGCGCCGCCAGGTCGCTCATCGTCGTTTCTCCATTGAGCAAGATGGCGAGAATACCTACCCGAGTCGGATGGTGGAAGAGCCGGGCGACCTTCGCGATCTCCGCGACGATGTCCCGTTTGCGCAGGTCTCGCCCGACGTGGACTACCCGGCGTCCGTGCGGGGCGGGTGCCCGTTCCCTTGCCGCCATGTTTCTCACCGTCACATATCGTGGTCGCAAGAAACATCGACGCGACGGGAAGAGATTCCAGGGGTAGGCTGGAGCCCATGTTATGATCGAACCGTGGCGGAGATTGATCTGCACGAAAAGCTGAAACTGATTCCGGCGCAGCCCGGGGTGTACTTGATGAAAGACGCGCTAGGCCGCGTGATCTACGTCGGCAAGGCGGCCTCGCTGCGAAGCCGGGTGCGGCAGTACTTCCAGGAGAGCGCCCACGCGGAGAATCCGCGGATCGGCCACCTCATCTCCAAGATCGCCGATTTCGACTACGTGGCCACAGAGAACGAGGTGGAGGCGCTGATTCTGGAGGTCGACCTGATCAAGCGCCACCGCCCGCCCTACAACGTGCGGATGGCCGACGACAAGGCGTTCCCGTACGTCAAGATCACCAACGAGGCCTTCCCCAAGATCGTGATGACCCGCAAGGTGGTGCGCGACGGGGCGAAGTACTTCGGCCCCTATCCCTACCACGAGCCCAAACTGGTGGGGCGGACGATCCGCACCATCCGGAAACTGTTCCGGCTGCGCACCTGTACCATCGAGATCACCGGGGACCTGCCGCGTCCCTGTCTGGATTACTACATCGGGCAGTGCACCGCCCCGTGCGTCGCCTGGGGCGCGAGCCGCGAGCAGTACGCCGAACAGGTCCGGCAGGCCACGCTCTTCCTGGAGGGAAAGCAGGCGCACCTGCTGGAGGATCTGCGGCGGGAGATGGTGGCGGCCGCGGAGCGGATGGAGTACGAGCGCGCCGCCCAGCTGCGCGACCAGATCGAGGCGATGGAGGCGATCTACGAACCGCAGCGCATCGCCTCGACCGCCATGGAGAATCGGGACGTGGCCGCCGTGGCCCAGTCCGGCGACGCCGCCTGCGTGCAGATGTTCTTCATCCGGGGCGGGCGGGTGCAGGGCCAGGAGCACTTCCTGCTGGCGGGGACGCAGGGGCTGATGCGCGGGCAAATCCTTTCCCAGTTCCTGAAGCAGTACTACGAGGACGCGCCCAGCCTGCCCCGGGAGATCCTGCTGCAGGACGAGATCGAGGATCAGGCCCTGCTGGCGGCGTGGCTGGCCCAGAGGCGCGGCGGCACGCTGAGCGTGGAGGTGCCGCAGCGCGGCGAGCGGCGCCGCCTGGTGGAACTGGCGGCGGAGAACGCGGCGCTCTACCTGCACCAGGAGCGCGCCCGCACCGTGGGGCCGGAGGGAGTGGCGCTGAAAGAACTGCAGGAGGCCCTCCGCCTGGACGTGATGCCGTTTCGCGTGGAGGCCTACGATATCAGCAACTTCCAGGCGGGCGCGGCTGTCGGCTCGCTGATCGTCTTCGAGGGCGGGCGGCCGAAGAAGAGTGACTACCGCCGCTTCAAGATGAAGTGGACGGAGGGCCCCAACGATTATGCCATGCTGCAGGAGATGCTGCGGCGGCGGTTCGCCCAGGCGCGCGAGGAGCAGGAGCGGCTGGACCGGGACGAGCCGGTAAAGCCGAAGTGGGCGATTCTCCCGGATCTCATCCTGATCGACGGGGGAAAGGGACAGCTGAGTGCCGCCCTGGAGGTCCTCTTCGAGTACAATCAGTCGATCCCGGCGATCGGCCTGGCGAAGCAGCAGGAGCTCGTCTTCACGCCGGACCGCCCAGAGCCCCTGGTGCTGCCGAAGGACGGCCAGGCCCTGCGCCTGTTGCAGCGGGTGCGCGACGAGGCGCACCGCTTCGCCAACACCTACCACCAGAAACTGCGGGAGCGGCGCATCGTCTTCTCCGTGCTCGACGACATCCGCGGCATCGGCGAGAAACGCAAGCGGGACCTGATCCGCCACTTCGGGTCGGTGCGGCAGATCCGCCAGGCTTCCGTCGAGGAGATCGCCGCGGTCATCGGCCCGAAGATGGCGGAGCGCGTGGCCGCCTACCTCCAGGACCACCCCGAGGTCCGCGTCAAGGACGAAGCGCTGCGGTGACCGCCTCGCCTCCGGCCGTCTCCCTGCGCGGGCTGACCAAACGCTTTCCGGCGCGGCAGCGCGGTCCACGCGGCGGTCACGCGGGCGCCGCGGCAGAGGTCGTCGCCGTTGACCACCTCACGCTGGACGTTGCCCGCGGCGAACGCTTGGGGCTGCTGGGGCCGAACGGCGCGGGTAAGACGACGACACTGTTGATGCTCAGCACGCTCCTGGCGCCGAGCGAAGGCACGGCGCTCGTCGAGGGGTTCGACGTGCGGCGCGACCCGCAGGCGGTGCGGCGGCGCATCGGTGCTCTGCTGGCGGGAGACCGGGCCGTCTACCGCCGCCTGACGGGACGGGAAAACCTCCTCTACTTCGCGGACCTGTACGGCCTGCTGCGGGCGGAGGCGGAGGCGCGCGCGGCGGCGCTGCTCGACCTGGTCGGGCTCAGCGAGCGGGCCGACGACCTGGTGGGGCGCTATAGCTCGGGGATGCGCATGCGTCTGGCCCTCGCCCGGACCGTCCTGCATGCCCCCTCCGTCCTCTTGCTGGACGAACCCACGCTCGGCCTCGATCCGCACGGGGCGCGACTGGTCCGCGACCTCATCATCTCCCTGGGACACGAAGGCAAGACGGTCCTCCTGGCCACGCACGACATGGCGGAGGCGGAGCGGCTCTGCGACCGCGTCGCCATCATCGACCGGGGCCGGGTCATCGCGGTGGATGCCCCGGGGCGCCTGAAGGCGTCGGTGGACGGAGCGGAGGGGAGGCCGGTCACCCTCGAGGACGTCTTCTTCGCATTGACCCGGCGGCGCACGTGACGACACGCCCGCGGCGGGCTCGGCCGCTTCCGGTTCTGATCGGGTTGATCGTGCTTCTGGCGCTGGCGGCGGCGGCTGGCGTCGCCGTGGGCTCGGTCCCGATCGACGCGCACACCGTCGCCGGCGTACTGCTGCACGCCCTGGGCCTGCCGCTCCCAGTGACGTGGCCGCCCGAGACGGCGACGATCATCCTGACGTTGCGGTTCCCTCGCGTGGTGCTGGCCGGGGTCGTGGGCCTGAGTCTGGCGGGCGCCGGCACGGTCTTTCAGGGACTCTTCCGCAATCCGCTGGCCGACCCGTATATCATTGGCGTCTCCGCCGGCGCGGCGCTGGGCGCCACCCTCATGATCGTCCGCGGCATCAGCACGGGACCGGCCGCGATCGGCGCCGTACCCCTCGCCGCCTTCCTCGGCGCGCTGGCCGTCTCCTACGGCGTCTACCGTCTGGCCCGCCGCGGCAGTGACGTGCCGGTGGAAGACCTGCTGCTCGCCGGGATCGCCATCGGCGCGTTTCTCTCCGCGATCATCTCCCTGCTGCAGCTGGCCGGGGGGGAGAGCCTGCAGCGCGTCATCTTCTGGGTGATGGGCGGATTCGCCGGGCGCTCCTGGGCGCACATCGCGATGGCCGCGCCCTACGCCCTCGGCGGGCTGCTCGTGGCCTGGCTCTACGGCCGCGATCTGAACGTCCTGCAGGTGGGGGAGGAGGGGGCGCTGCAGTTGGGCGTCGACGTGCCCCGGGTGAAGCGGATCCTCCTCGCCTGCGGCTCGCTGATGGCCGCCGCGGCGGTGGCGACGAGCGGGCTGATCGGATTCGTCGGCATGGTCATCCCCCACCTGATGCGGCTCGTGGTCGGCCCGGACCACCGCGTCCTGCTCCCCACGGCCGCCCTGGCGGGAGCCGTCACGCTGGTGCTGGCCGACCTGATCGCGCGCACGATCATCACGCCGGCGGAGGTGCCGGTCGGCGTGGTGACCGCGCTGCTCGGCGCTCCGTTTTTCCTTTACCTGCTGCTGCGGGGACGGCGCGCGCCGTGAGCCAGGGCCCCTGCACAAAGGCGCCGCACCCGCGGGCGATGGCCTCTCCCAATGTGGCGCGGATCTGCGGCCGGGCCAGCAGCAAGCGCTCCTCGGGATTGGAGATGAAGAAACACTCCACCAGACAGGCGGGCCGGGGCTGCCGGAGCACGGCGGGGGTCGCCTGCTTGATCCCGCGGTTGCGCCGGTCGGGGAAGCGGTCGGCGATCGCCTCCAGGAGGCTTGCGGCCAGGACCGCACTGGCGGCGTCCTTCCGCGGCCTTACCAGGACCTCAAATCCCTGCGCCTGCGGGCGCGCGGCCGCGTTCACGTGGATCGACACGGAGATGTCCGCCTCCGCCTCGTCCGCGACGCGGCGCCGCTCGGCCAGCGTCAGGGAGCGGTCGGCGTCACGTGTCAGGACCACCCGGTGCCGTGGCTGGAGCGCCGCGCGGGCCGCGAGCGCCACGTCCAGCGTGACCTCCTTCTCCGCGAGGCCGTCGCGCACGGCTCCGACGTCGGGGCCGCCGTGTCCGGGGTCGAGGCAGATGGTGGCCATGCTCACCGCACGCGTTCCGTGAGCCGCGGGGACCTTCCTTCGCCAGTTCGAGGGACCATGAACGCGCGAGGCGCGTTGCGGGCGCACGCCCGCGTTCGCTATAATCTGGGCAGGTTGCGGGAGTAGCTCAGAGGAAGAGCGTCTCCTTGCCAAGGAGAAGGCCGTGGGTTCAAGTCCCATCTCCCGCTCCAAGCAAATCTCCTGGTATTGACGCGCGTTTCAGCGATTCGCCCTTTCCGGCCAGGGTCCACTTCCAGGCTGTCGTGGTGCCCCTGGTTCCCCAGTATCGTCCTGATCCTGGCTTCGGCCTGCTCCGCCGCTGGCGAGTCCCGCGCCCCTGCGAAACGCAGGGCGACCGTATCCACGTTTGTTCTCATGACCCTTACCGCAATGGGGCGGATTGCTCCTGCGTG
>CAYHPT010000083.1:0-5500 GCA_964358435.1 uncultured bacterium
CGGGCCGGTAGATCAGCTGGAAGATCGCTATCTTGGCATGGTAGAGGCCGTGGGTTCAAATCCCACCCGGTCCACTTTCTAGTCCTACGTCGCACTCTTGAGTCCAGGGCGAGACCGCCGCAACCGGAGGCGGAGTTGCAGAACACGTTTTTCCTGCGCATCCTGGGGGGCGGGGCGGGGGCCTTCTTCCTCTGGCTCATCATGAGCCGCTTCAACCGGCCGCCGTAGCCGGCCGAAACCAACCAGCGGCCGGGCGGCCGCCGTTCCGCTAGACGACTTCCCGGATGGCCTCCGGCGTCACCCGCTCCACCAAGCCGCCGAGAGGCCGCAGTTTTTCCACCAACCCCTCGTACCCCCGGTCGATGTTCTCGATGGTGGTGATTTCGGTCGTGCCGACTGCGCTCAGCGCGCCAATGACAACCGCCGCGCCCGCGCGGATGTCCAGCGCCACCACCGGCGCGCCGGTCAACTGCTCCACGCCGCGGATGTGCGCGGTGTCGCCGTCCACGCGCATGTCGGCGCCCATCCGCCGCAGTTCTTCCACATAGCCGAAGCGCGAGTCGTAGATCGTCTCCCGGATCGTGGAGGTGCCGCGCGCCCGAGCCAGCACCGCCGCCAACGGCGGGTGCAGGTCGGTGGCAAAGCCCGGATACGGCGCGGTGTCCACGTCGATGGCCTGCAGGTCCCCGCTCATCCGCACCCGCACGCCGTTGGGCTCGACGACGGCCTCCGCGCCGGCCTCCTGGAGTTTCGTCAGCAGCGCTTGCAAGTGCTCGGGAATTAGGCCCTCCACCATCACATCCCCGCGCGTGGCGACGCCGCAGAGGAGGTAGGTGCCGGCCTCGATGCGGTCGGGGATAATCGTGTACTGCGCTCCGTGCAGGGCGGGAACCCCGCGGATCGTGACCGTGTCCGTACCGGCGCCGCGGACCTTCGCCCCCATCAGGTTCAGGCAGACTGCGGTGTCGACGACCTCGGGCTCGCGGGCGGCGTTCTGCAAGACGGTCGTGCCGCGGGCGGTGCTGGCCACCATCATCAGGTTGATCGTCGTGCCGACGCTGCTGCGCGGGACGTAGAACTGGGTGCCGCGGGCGCGCTTCGCGAAGCCGGCCTTCATATAGCCGTGCTCCGTGGTCACCTCCGCCCCCAGCGCGGCAAATCCGCGCATGTGGAAGTCCACGGGCCGCGTACCGATGGAGCAGCCGCCGGGCAGCGGGACCTCGGCGTGACCCATCCGCGCCAGCAGCAGCCCCGCGGTATAGAAGGAGGCGCGCATGCGGCGGCAGAGGTCGTAGGGCGGCGTCGTGTGGTAGAGGCCGCGGGCGTCGATGGTCATCCGGCTGCCGGCGATCTCGAAGCGGACGCCCAGGTCCTCAAGAATCTGCTTCAGCGTCAGGAGGTCCTGACAGTGCGGGACGTTTTCGAGCACGGAGACGTCGGGAGCAAGACATGCGGCCGCGATGATCGCCAGCGAGGAGTTCTTCGCGCCGGAGACCTTCACGGTCCCGCGCAGGGGTCGACCGCCGGTGATGACGATCCGTTCCACGACTGCCTCCTCGATCTCGCTGCGTCTCCCGCTTCGTCTGATGCGTGGACTACGGCTGCAGCTTCGTCTCGACGTAGGTGCGAACCAGTTCCTCCAGTAGAACGAGCCGGTCGACCTGCCGGATCACCGTACGCGCGTCCCGGTGGCTGGTGATGTACGTCGGGTCCCCGGAGAGCAGGTACCCCACGATCTGATCAACGGGACTGTACCCCTTCTCCGCCAGGGCCTGGTGGGTGTAGCGGAAGATCTCCTGCGGGTCCCGGACCGGAGGCGGGCCCAGGCGGAAGACGCCTGTCCGTTCATGTTCGCCCATGGCTCCACCTCGCGTCATCGTTTATCTACCCAGAATCCCTGCACTCTACGCACCCGCCGCCCCGCCTGCGCCTAGCGCTGGCAGGCGGGACAGAAGTACGTGGCGCGCCCGCCCATGCGCGTGGCGGCGAGAAGCCTACCGCAGCGCGGACAGGCACCCCCCTCCTCCCGCACAGCCAGGAGCGCGCCGACGGGTTCGCCTGCGCGGGCCAACCTTCGAACGGCCCGCCTCAGGACGCGCCGGGTCGCCAGGTAGAGCCGCCGCACCTCCTGCGGCCTCAGAGACTCCACCCGCCGCCCCGGATGTAGCCTGGCCTGAAAGAGAATTTCGTCCGAGTACAGATTCCCGATGCCGGCCACGACCTCCTGGCGCAGCAGCAGTCGCTTGAGCGCGCCCCGCCGGCGTTTCAGGATGGCACGGAACCGCTGTGAGGTAAAGGTCCCGTCGAGGGGCTCCGCGCCCATCCGCTGCAGGGGCTCGAAGACGGGGACCGCGCTGGCGGGCAGGAGGTCCATGTGGCCGAACCGGCGCTGGTCCTCGAACCGCAAGTCAGATCCGCCAAAGCCCAGGACGACCCTGGTGTGAGGATGCAGGAGCCGGCGGCGGGGCACGATCACCAGATCCCCCGTCATGCGCAGGTGGATGACGAGGACCAGGCCGCGGTCGAGGCGCACCAGGACGTACTTCCCCCGCCGGTCGATCCCCTGGACGGTCCGGCCGCGGAGGGCGCGGGCAAAGCGCTCCGGCCGCGGCGAGCGGATCGTGGCCGGCGTGAGAATCCGCACGCGGCGGATCGTTCGGCCGACCAGCCGCCGGCGGAGGTAGCGGGCCAGGGTCTCGACTTCGGGGAGTTCAGGCACCGCGCGCCCCCGCCTCCGCCCGGTAGATCGCGACGACGCCCTGGGCCAGGTTCCGGGAGGTGGCGGTGACGAAGCCGGTCTCCCCGAGGAGCCGGAGCATGGCCGCCTGATCCAGCCAGTGCCGCACGGAAACGGGCAGGTACCAGTAGGCGTCGGGATGGCCGGAGACTAGCCGCCCGAGCCCGGCGAGCAGCGTGAAGGAGTACAGGTCGTAGAGCGCGCGGAGCACCGGGTTGGGCATGCGGGCGAACTCCAGGATGGCCAGGCGGCCGCCCGGACGCAGGACGCGGCGGATCTCCCGCAGGGCCGCCTCCGGGGCGGCGACGTTGCGCAGCCCGAAGGCCACCGCCACCGTATCGAAGGACGCGGGCGCGAACGGCAGGCTCATGGCGTCGCCGACGAGGAAGGTCCGGCGGGACGTGCGCGGGACGCCGTCGCGGTTGCCTGCGGCGGCCTGTCGGGTGGCCTCCGCAACCATCGGCGCGGCGAAGTCCACGCCGACCACGGAGCCGCCTGGTCCGACCGCCTCCGCCATCATCCGGGCGAGGTCGCCGGTGCCGCAGCACAGGTCGAGCACCCGCTCGCCCGGCCGCAAACCGAGGGCCGACACCGTCCGCCGCTTCCAGAGGAGATGGAGGCCCGCGCTGATCACCGTATTCGTCAGGTCGTAGCGGGGCGCGATGGCGCTGAACATCCGCCGCACGTAGGCCACCCGCTCCTCCGGGGGAATGGTCCGGCGGCCGGCGCGGACCCCATCGGGAAGCGAGCGCGTATGGATCCAGGGAGACCGAAGACGAAGCGGCATCAGCGAGTCATGATAATAGGCGGTGCGATGAAGGTGGGTTTCGGGCGACTCCCCCCGCCACCCTGCAGCAGACAGAGGAGGAGAGCGGGCCTCTCGCCAGGCATCGGCCGCCGGCCGGCCACACCGAAGCTCGCGTGCAACGTCGTCGGCCTGTACCAGAACCGAGGAAGGGACGATAGTTCATGACGCGGAAAGATGCCTCGCCGGCTACTGCAGCCGGGCGCGGGGTCGTCCGCGCAATGATGGAAAAGGAAGCAACCGTGGAGGAGGCAACAGCGATGAGGGGGCGGCACATCACCAGGAGCATCGCGTGGGCAGTCTGTCTCTGGCTGGTGAGTAGCTTGATCCTGCCAGGCGTATCCTCTGCCCGATCGGCCCAGGAGATCGACGCCAGCGTGACCACGGTGTTGAACCGGTTCACCCAGCAGGTGAAGGGATCCCGGGAGCTCCTCCAGACCGCCAAGGGCGTTCTGGTGTTCGCGGATGTCATCAAGGCGGGGATCGGCGTCGGCGGGGAATACGGTGAGGGCGCGCTGCGCATCCGCGGCAGGACCGTAGCGTACTACAGCATCGCGGCCGCCTCGATCGGCATCCAGTTCGGCGTGCAGAAGAAGGACATCATCATCGTGTTCCTGCAGGACAAGGCCCTCCAGGACTTCCAGACGAGTGAGGGCTGGCAGGTGGGCGTGGACGGGTCGGTGGTCCTGGTAGACCTCGGGGCCGGCGGCTCCATTGACTCGTCGAAGGTCAACAAGCCGATCGTGGGGTTCGTGGTGGGTCAGAAAGGCCTCATGTACAACCTGACGCTCGAGGGGGCAAAGATCACGAAGCTCAAGAAGTAGCCGCGGAAACCCGGTGGGCACCTCCCTCCTGCAACGTCGGCCATCCTGGCGCCGGCCGCCGCGGCAGGGCAATCCGCCTGGCCGCGTCTAGCGATAGAAGTATGGATCGAGCACCATCACCCGGGTGATCCGATCCACCGGCAGGCCATTTCGCCGGGCGGCCTGACGGATCGCTTCGGGGTTCGGCCCATCGTAGACACAGAAGGTCTTCTGCTTGTCCTCGCTGACGAAAGAGAAAATCCAGGTGACCCCGACGTCGGCATTCCGATCCACGACCATAAGACAGGCCTGAACGCCTGCGTCGGTGAGGGGGATCCCCAAACCGTCCGAGAACGTCCGCTCGACGATATAGCGCGGCATGCTCAACCCTCCTCCACGGTGTCGGTGCTCTGCCTTCGATTCTGCCATGCGCCGTCGAGCTGACGCATCGGGAAGACCGCCCAGTTTGCCGGGAGCGGCTACCGAGTTTACATGAGGAGCGTCCGCCGCGCGGACCGGCCACCGTAAATCTTGAGCTTGGCCGTGGCCTGAGGGTCCCCAGGTCCTCTTTCCTCAGCAGCGTACCGCGTGGCACCCTCCCTTGCGGGATGGTCCTCCGCAAGATAGGTGCCCGTCCCCCGAAAGATAGGCGGGGCTCCCCATGCGTTACGGCGCTCAGGTTCCTAGTCTTTAACCCAAGCAAGGCCATGAAACCGGCAGAGTAGAGGAGGTGTGGCAATGAGGAGGTTGGCATTGAAGGAATTGGCCCTGATGCTGGCAACTGTAATGATCGTCGGGATTTCGCTGGAGGCCCACACACCGGTCCAGGCAGAGGCCGCGGGGGCCGCCATCAGCCCCGCTGTCGCGGTCAAACTTGCCCAAGCCCGTCTCGCGACGGCGAAATACGCCACGGACCTCGCGCGAGCCAAGGCCGACGGCTACACGATCATCACGCCCATGATCCCCAACATGGGGTATCACTTCCTGAACCCCAAGATCAGTGGCTTTGATGTCACGAAGCCCCCCATCCTGGTCTACGTGCGGCGAGGTGACGCCTGGCAACTGGTGGCGATCGAATGGGTCTTCCCCAAGCGCCCGACCGCCGCTCCGCTGCGGGGAGCGCGTTACGGGTCTTTCGGGGCGGCCTGCCACTAT
>CAYHPT010000084.1:0-5485 GCA_964358435.1 uncultured bacterium
TGCCGTTGACGAAGATGTTGATGTAGGCGCGCACGTGCCCGGCCTCGTCCAGCACCTGCGTGCCGACGCCCGGATAGGCCGTCCCGAAATTCACCAGGACCTCGCGCACCGTGGTCCCCGGCACCTGCACGCGGCTCTGCCCTCCGGTCTGGCGCCGGAGCGGAGCGGGGACGTAGACTGTTACCACCGCGCTCACCTCACCTCAAGTTTCCAGGGCCTGCCGCAGGTCCTCAATTAGATCATCCGCATGCTCTATGCCCACCGAGAGGCGCAGCAGGCCTTCGTCCACAGCCAGCGGCGATCCGGCTAGGCTGGCGTGCGTCATCGACGCCGGGTGATCGATCAGCGACTCCACCCCGCCCAGGCTCTCTGCGAGCAGGAAGAGTCTTGTCCGCGAAGCCACCCGCCGGGCCGCGGCGCCGCCTCCCTTGGCGACGAACGACACCATGCCGCCGAAGTTGCCCATCTGCCGGGCCGCCAGGTCGTGCCCCGGATGATCGGGAAGCCCGGGGTAGAAGACGCGGGTCACCCGCGGATGCTCGACCAACGCCTGCGCCACCCGGGCGGCGTTCTCGGCGTGGCGGTCCATGCGCACGGCCAGCGTGCGCAGCCCGCGCAGCACCAGCCAGCAGTCGAAGGGGCCGGGCACGCCGCCGACCGCATTCTGATGAAACTTCAGCGGCTCGTACAGGTCGGCGCGGGAGGTGGCCACCGCCCCGCCGACGACGTCGCTATGGCCGCCGAGGTATTTGGTCGTGGAGTGGATCACCAGGTCCGCGCCCAGCCGCAGCGGCCGCTGGACGTAGGGCGTGGCGAAGGTGTTGTCCACTGCCACCAGCGCGCCGCGGGAGCGAGCCAGGTCGGAGAGCCGCGGAATGTCCAGGATCTTCAGGTACGGGTTGGTCGGCGTCTCGATGAACAGCATCCGCGTGCGGTCGCGCATCGCCCGTTCCACGGCCGTCACATCGGTCATGTCCACAAACGTCGTCGCGATCCCGTAGCGCTGCAGCACGCGGACGAAGAGTCGGTAGGTCCCGCCGTAGACGTCGTCGGGCGCGACGACGTGATCGCCGGGCGAGAGCAGCAGCGCGACCGTGGTGATCGCGGCCATGCCCGAGGCGAAGGCCAGCCCGGACTCCGCCTCTTCCAGTGAGGCCAGCGCCTGCTCCAGCGCGGTGCGCGTGGGGTTGGCCGTGCGCGAGTAGTCGTAGCCGCGGTGCTCGCCCGGGGCCTGCTGCACGTACGTGGAGGTCTGGTAGATCGGGGTGATCACCGCCCCCGTCGTCGGGTCGGGCTCCTGGCCATCGTGGATCGCCCGGGTCTCGAAGCGGCGGCGTGCCGGCATCAGGACACCACCGCTCCGCCGGCGGCGACTGGAATCAGCCGCTGCTCCAGATCGTCACGTGACACCGGCGTCAGGTGCAGAGAGTACACCTCGGCGAAGCGCCGCGCGTAGGCGTCCGTCACCTCCGTCAGGGTGACCTCGCGCCCCAGCACCTGCGTCATCGAGGTGACGGGGCGGCCCAGGCCGCAGGGATTGATCCAGGTGAAGGGCTCCAGGTCGGTGGTGACGTTGAGGGCCAGGCCGTGCATCGTCACGCGCCGTTTCACCGCCACGCCCACGGCGGCGATCTTCGCCTCTCCCACCCAGACCCCGGGGAAACCGCGCCGCCGCGACCCCGTGATCCCGAAGTCGGCCACGGTGCGGATGACCGACTCCTCCAGCGCCCGCATGAAGCGCACGACATCTTCGTCCAAGGCGCGGAGGTCGAGGATGGGATAGGCGACCAGTTGCCCCGGCCCGTGGTAAGTGGCGCTGCCGCCGCGCTCAATGTCGTAGACCTCGACGCCGCGCTGGGCCAGCAAGTCGCGGGGCACGAGCAGATGGCCGTGGTCCCCCGACCGGCCGATGGTGACGACGGGCTGATGTTCCAGGAGGATCACCACGTCGGAGATGATGCCCTGCTGGCGGGCAGCGACCAGCCGCCGCTGCAGCGCCCAGGCGGCGGCGAAGGGGGTCAACCCCTCCAGCACGAGCAGGAGGGCCTCCCGCGTCATGGCTCTATTCTACTGGGCCGCTGCGCGTCCGTCCCGGGCCGCGAATCAGCGCGCGCGCTCCGCGGTGGGGCGGAGCTCTTTCGCCGTGGGCGGGCGAAAGTACATCCACCCGACCAGCAGGAGGTATCCCGCGTAGGCCAGGACTTCGACGAGTGAGGGGTTGCCGTTGTACCCGAAGAGCGCCTTGAGGAAACTGCCGAGCGTGGAGGCCTCATCCACGATCGCGTTGGTGTTCCACAGCGACTCGACGATCGGCGGGATCACGCCGACTTCGTGGAATTCGTGGATGCCGTGCGCCAGCAACCCCGCGGCAAAGAGCAGCAGCAGGACGCTGGTCACATTGAAGAAGGCGCGCAGATTCAGCCGGGCGGTGCCGCGGTAGAGCAGGTAGCCCAGCACGACGGCCCCGCCGATCCCCAGCAGCCCGCCCACCGTCGCGGCGAACGCGGTGGCCGTCTTCGTCGCGGCGAACATGAACAGCGCAGTCTCGATGCCCTCGCGTCCCACGGCGACGAAGGCGAGCAAGCCCAGCGCCCACGCCGACCCCGTATCTAGCGCCGTCTGCACCTGGGCCTGGAGGTGGGCTCGGATATTGATGGCCTGGCGGCGCATCCAGAAGATCATGTAGGTGAGGACGCCGGCGGCGGCGAACATGGCGCTGCCCTCGAAGATCTCTTCCGCCCGGCCCTCGATCCCGCCCGCGGTGAGGAAGATGCCGGCCCCCACCAGCAGACTCATCAGGATACTGAGCCCCGTCCCCAGCCACACCACGCCCCACTTCTCCCGGTTCCCGGTACGGGCCAGGTAAGCCAGGATGATGCCGATGATCAGCGCCGCCTCGAGGCCTTCGCGCAGCGCGATGAGGATCGAGGGGACCATCTGAGACATATGACTCCTTCCCGGCGCGGCGGGCTTACTCGACCGGGGAATCCGCGCGGTCGGCACTGGATTTCAGTGCCGGGCTTAGGCTATCCTAATTCTTGACTGCCGGACAATAGAATTGCGAAACAATTGTTGTTAGGTGCAACCGTCCGTATGATCACCGCCGGTGACTTGAGGGAGCGCTTCCAGGCGACCGGGCTGCGCATCACGCCGCAGCGGGACCTGATCTTCCGGCTTCTAGAGGAGACCCAGGCCGACCACCCCACCGCGGAGACGCTCTACGTGCGGGCCGTGCGCGAGATGCCGTCCATGTCGCTGCGCACGGTCTACGCCGTCCTGGCGGAACTGGAAGAGGTGCGGGCGGTCCGGCCGCTCGACCTGGGCACGGGCAGCGCCCGCTTCTGCACCAACGTCAACGACCACCATCACCTGGTCTGCGAGCGCTGTGGGAAAGTGAAGGACGTCTTCGTCGAAATGACCCCGCTGGAGATCCCCGCCGTCCAGCGCGGCGGTTTCGTCATCAAAGAACAGGCCGTCGTCTTCCGCGGCCTCTGCGGCGACTGCCGCGGCGCCCCGGCCTAGCCGCCCGGCGGTTCCACCAGCAGCACCGCCTCCCCGTCCGGATTGCTGCTCCCGGAACGGCCCGCGCGTTAGGGCATCAGGCCTGCGCCGCCGCGTACCAGCGCCGCAGCACGAAGACCTGGGCGGCGTGGTAGGAGTCGTGCGTGGCGAGATCGACGACCACGTCCAGTTTCGTCCACGGGCCGGGACCGCCCGGGCGGTACGGCGCGGCGAGCGCCTCGGGGGTGAGCCTGCGGATCACGGCGGCACACGCAGCGTGCGCCCGCTCGAGTTCCAGCTGCACCTCGAGCCAGGCGGCGGGAGACGGCGCGACCGGACGCCACTCCTCCTCCCCCGGATCGGCGACCGCGTCCGGATCGAGCCACTGCGCCGCCTTCCAGCACCAGTACGCCATGTGCGCAGCGATTTCGGCGATAGTGTGCTGGGCGGGGACGGGCCGCCAGTGCGCCTCGGCCGGGGTGACGCCGTCCAGGGCCGGGCGGACTCCCTTGCCCGACCAGTTCCCGTCCACGTACGTCCGTTCGAGCCGCTCCGCAAGCCACACCGACAGATCGAGTCCCATCCCCGCCTCCTCGTTCGTTGCCCGCCCCTACGGGCCGAGGACGAAGTACATCCGCACCTGCGCAGTCAGCGTCAACCGGCCGGGCTGGATCCGTGTCTCAGTGCTTGAGCGCGCGTAGTCGCGTGCCGCCAGCGGGCCCTCGATCTGCTCCAGGGAGGGCTCGATCTGCGTGATCCGCAGCACGCGCAGCCCCAGGCCCGCGGCCACCGCCTCCGCGGTCTCTTGGGCGTTCTGCATCGCTTCGCGCACGGCCTGCCGCGCCGCGTCATTCGTGTGCTCCCGCCCGAACATCACGGCGCTGACGTTGTCCGCGCCGGCGCGCACCGCCAGGTCAATCAGGCGGCCGACCTCCTTCACCTGGAGCGTGCGCACCTGCACCTG
This sequence comes from uncultured bacterium, assembly GCA_964358435.1. Taxonomy (GTDB): domain Bacteria; phylum Sysuimicrobiota; class Sysuimicrobiia; order Sysuimicrobiales; family Humicultoraceae; genus Humicultor. The sequence continues at coordinate 4,466 of CAYHPT010000084.1, forward strand.
GTTGACGACCACGAATCCCCCGCGCTCCGGACCGAGGTAGAAGCCGGCGGACTCGATGCGGTCGCCGGGGCGGCTGAATGTGCGCAGTTGCTTCTGCAGCGCCTCTACGGCCGCGGCGTTGTCGGCGATCGCTCCCTGCGCCGTCTTGCTGATCGACTGCATGGCGAAAATGACGATGGCGTAGTCTGGCTCCAGGCCGACGCTTCCTCTGCCCGTAACGCCGAACCGCACCTCCGGCTGCACTTGCGCGCCGGCCGCGGGCAACAGTGGACGCGCCACAGCACCCGCCAGTCCCAGGATGAGAAACAGGAGAACGCCCCCCAGCATGATCCGCTGCATGGTCGCACCTTCTTTCGTGAGGTGAAGTCGCCACGTTAGACGCGCGCTTCCACTCGCACGTTCCGCGCGACCGTGCGGAGAGGGAGGATTGGTGGACGTTTAGGGCTGGAGCACCGCCAGTTCGTGCGTCGCCGCCGCCACCGCCTCCGCCGGATAGGTGTAGTCTTCCAGCCGGCCGCCGAGGTACTCCTCGTAGGCCTGCAGGTCGAAGTGCCCGTGGCCGCTGAGGTTGAACAGGATGACGCGCGGCTCGCCGCGCTCGCGCGCCTCCAGCGCTTCGTCGATCGCCCGGCGCACGGCGTGCGCCGACTCCGGCGCGGGGATGATCCCCTCGGTACGCGCGAACTGCAGCGCCGCCTCGAAGACCGCCCGCTGCCCGTAGGCCGCCGCCTCGACGTAGCCCGCGTCGTAGAGCAGGCAGAGCGAGGGCGCGTCACCGTGGTAGCGCAGCCCGCCGGCGTGGATGCCCGGCGGCACGAACGTGTGGCCCAGCGTGTACATCTTGAAGAGCGGCGTGGTCGCCGCGGTGTCGCCGAAATCGTAGAGGTATCTGCCGCGCGTCAGCGAGGGGCACGCCTCCGGTTCGACGGCGACGAAGCGCATCTTCTTCCCTTTGAACTTGTCCGCTAGTCTCCTGATTCCGAATTAACTTTACAATTGGGACTTTCTATGCTATGCTGG
>CAYHPT010000085.1:0-5479 GCA_964358435.1 uncultured bacterium
CACGAGGCGCGAGCAGACGCGCATCCTCAACGAGCTCGCCGAGGGGAAGGTCGACGTGATCATCGGCACGCACCGCCTGCTGCAGAAGGACGCCACCTTCCGGGATCTGGGCCTGGTGATCATCGACGAGGAACAGCGCTTCGGCGTGGAGCACAAGGAAAAGCTGAAGCAGTTGCGCAAGCAGGTGGACGTGTTGACGCTCACGGCGACGCCGATCCCGCGCACGCTGCACATGTCCCTGGTCGGCCTGCGCGACATGTCGGTAATGGAGACCCCGCCCGAGGCGCGCCTGCCCATCGAGACCGAGATCCGGGAGCACGACGAGGCGGTGGTCCGCGAGGCGATCCTGCGCGAAATCGAGCGCGGCGGCCAGGTCTACGTGGTACACAACCGCGTGCAGACCATCGACCGGGCGGCGCGCGCCATCGCCCGCATCGCCCCGGAGGCGCGCATCGCCGTGGCCCACGGGCAGATGCCGGAGGAGAAACTCGAACGGGTGATGATGGACTTCCTGGGCGGCCGCTCCGACGTGCTGGTCTGCACGACGATCGTGGAGATCGGTCTGGACATCCCCCGCGTGAACAGCGTGATCATCCAGGACGCGCACCTGATGGGCCTGGCGCAGCTCTATCAACTACGCGGGCGGGTCGGCCGGGCGGACCGGCAGGCCTACTGTTACCTGCTCTACCCCCGCAGCGAGAAGCTGACGCCGGAGGCGGAGCAACGTCTGCAGGCGATGCAGGAATTCGTGGAACTCGGCTCGGGGATGAAGTTGGCGATGCGCGATCTGGAGATCCGCGGCGCCGGCAACCTCCTGGGTCCGGAGCAGCACGGGTATGTTTCCGCCGTGGGCTTCGACCTCTACTGCCGACTGCTCGACCAGGCCATCCGCGAACTGCGCGGCGAAATGGTGGACGATACGCCCGACCCGACCATCGACATCAACGTCGATGCCTTCATCCCGCCGGAGTACGTCGCCGACGAGACGCAGCGGATGAGCCTCTACCGCCGCCTGGGTGCGGTGCCGTCCCTGGAGGCGGCCGACCGGCTGGCGGAGGAGATCCAGGACCGCTTCGGCGACCCCCCGCAGCCGGTGCAGCACCTCTTGGCGGCGGTGCGGCTGCGCGTCCTGGCGAAGCGGGTGGGTGCAGGAGCGGTCGTGCGCGAGAGTGGGCAGTACACCATCCGCCTCCGCCCGGCGGCGCACCTACCCGAACCGGTGCAGCGGCGGCTGCGCATCGCCTACGGCCACCGCGTGCACGTCACCCCCGCCCTGGTCGCCATCCGCACCCAGGCGCGGCACTTCCTGGAACAGGCGGGCGAGATCCGGGAGATCCTGGAAGCGGTCTCCCGGTTCAGCCGGCAGCGCACGGAGGAGGCCCTGCCAATTCCCTGACGACCGCAGATCGCGGCGTCAAGTGAAAGGAGCCATTCGGTGAGTCGAGGACGGAAGATCGGCATTGCGATCGGCATTGCGGTCGTCGCCCTGGTGGCGGCGGGCGCGGCCTACGCCGTCACCTTCGGCGCGGACCTGCGCGTGACCATCCGCGGCAGGCCCGTCGGGTTCGTCATCCCCGGGCTGCGCACGCGCTCGGCGCTGGCCGCCATGGTGAACGACGAACCCATCTACTGGAGCGAGGTGGACCAGGAGGTCGCGCGCGCCGCGGCCCAGTTCAACGTCACGCTGAGCGGGGCGGAGGGGGAAAAACAGCGCGCCGAACTGACCGGCGTCATGATCGACCGGCTGATCGACGAGCGCCTGATCGTCCAGGCGGCCCGCAAGCGCGGCGGGGAAGCCAACGACGCCCAGGTCGACGCCGAAATGGCGCGGATCACCGAACAGTTGGGTGGGGCGCAGGGCCTCCAGGCGGCGTTGTCGCAGCGCAACCTGACGATGGAGGACGCGCGGCGGATCGTCCGCCTCACCCTGACGGTGCGGGCGCTGATGCCGCTGGTCACCGAGGTCAAGGTCTCGGATGACGAGGTGCGCAAATTCTTCACCGAGCGCCGCGCCCAGTTCGACGAGGCGGAGCAGGTGCGGGCCAGTCACATCCTCATCCGCGCGAGCACGCCGCAGGAGGAGGAGCGGGCCAAGCAGACGATCGTGCTCATCCGGGGACGTCTGGCCAAGGGCGAGAAGTTCGCGGACCTGGCCAAACAGTATTCGGAGGATCCGGGCAGCAAGAGCAACGGCGGGGACCTGGGGTTCGTGGCCAAAGGGTCGCTGGTGCCGGAGTTTGAGAAGGTCGCCTTCAGCCTGAAGCCCGCCGAGGTCAGCCCGCCGGTGAAGACGCAGTTCGGCTACCACCTCATCCTGGTGGCCGAGCACAAACCCGCGCGCCAGGCCACCTTCGCGCAGGTGCAGGGACAGATTCGCGAGCAACTCCTGCAGCAGAAGCGCGAGGCGGCCTTCCAGAAGTGGCTGGAAGCCGCGCGCAAGCAGGCGACGATCAAGCGCTTCCCGCGCCCGTCATAACGCGATGCGCAGCCGTTACGCGTTCGACGACCTGGTGTCCATGCTGGCCCGCCTGCGCCGCCCCGGCGGCTGCCCGTGGGACCGGGCGCAGACCCCGCGGACGCTCCGCCCGTATCTCCTCGAGGAGACGTACGAAGTGTTGGACGCGATCGACCGCGGCGACCAGCCCGCGCTGCGCGAAGAACTGGGCGACCTGCTGCTGCAGGTGGTCTTCCATGCGCGCATGGCCGAGGAGGAGGGGCACTTCAGCGCCGGGGACGTCGTGGACGGCCTGGTGCGCAAACTGATCGAACGGCACCCGCATGTCTTCGGCGATGCGCAGTTGGACACGGCGGAGGCCGTGCTGGCCCACTGGCAGAACGCCAAGCAGGCGCGGCGCGACTCGCCCTTTGAAGGCATCCCCGAGGCGCTGCCGGCCCTGGCCCGCGCCCAGAAGGTGCAGGAACGCGTGCGCCTGCTGGGCTTCCGCTGGCCCGACCTGCAGGCGGCGATGGTGAAGGTGCGCGCCGAACTCGACGAACTGGAAGCGGCGCAGGGCGCGGCGGCGGCGGCCGATGAGTTGGGCGATGCCTTCTTCACCCTGATCAACGTCGCCATCTTCCAGGGGGTGGACGCCGAGCAGGCGCTGCACGATGCCACGCGCAAATTCGTCGACCGGTTCGCGCGGGTGGAGGCCCTGGCCGCGGCCAGCGGCCGCCCGCTGCGCGAGCACTCCCTGGACGAACTGCTCGCGTTATGGCAGCAGGCCAAGAGCGGCCATGCGGGTGGATAAATACCTGCAGATCAGCCAGCTGGTCAGGCGGCGCGTGATGGCGCAGCGCCTCTGCGACGCCGGGCGCATTCAGGTCAACGAGCGCCGCGCCAAACCCGCCAGCCCCGTGGCCGTGGGTGACATCCTCGACGTCAATCTGGGGGAGCGGCGGCTGCGTGTCCGTGTGCTGCACCTCCCGGCCTCGCCGCGCGAGGCGGCCCGCACGCAGCCCTTCGAGGTCCTGGATCAGGAACGCACCGGGCGGTGGCTGTGATGCCCGCGGTCAGCGCGATCCGCGCGCGCGAGATTCTCGACTCCCGGGGGAACCCTACGGTCGAGGCCGATCTCTACCTGGACGACGGCTCCTGGGGACGGGCCGCAGTCCCTTCCGGCGCCTCCACCGGCGAGGCCGAGGCGCTGGCGGCGCGCGACGGCGACCGGCGGTATCTCGGGCGCGGGGTGCGGCAGGCGGTGCGGCGCATCGGCGCAGAGATCGCTCCGGCGCTGCGCGGTCTCCCCGCGGACCAACTGGAGATCGACCAGCGGCTGATCGCCCTCGACGGCACGCCGAACAAGTCGCGCCTGGGCGCGAACGGCATCCTGGCGGTGTCGCTGGCCCTGGCCAAGGCGATCGCCGCCTCCCGCCGCCTGCCGCTCTACCGGAGCCTGGGCGGTGCAGGCGCGCGCCGCCTCCCCGTGCCCCTGATGAACGTGCTGAACGGGGGCGCGCACGCCGACAACACGCTGGACATCCAAGAGTTCATGATCGTGCCCTGGGGCGCACCGAGTTACAGCGAGGCGCTGCGCAGGGGGGCGGAGATCTTCCAGCACCTGAAGACGCTGCTGCGGGAACGGCGCCTGGGCACGGGTGTGGGCGATGAAGGGGGATTCGCGCCGGACGTGCGCGACGCATCCGAGGCCCTTGCGCTTCTGGTGGAGGCGATCGTCCGCGCGGGCTACGCGCCCGGCGAAGACGTCGCCCTCGCCCTGGACGTGGCCGCCAGCGAACTGGCCATGGACGGCACCTATCATTTCCAGCGCGAGGGGCGGGTGCGCACTCCCGGACAGGCGGTCGAGTACTACGCTGCGCTCGCCGCGGAGTTTCCCCTCCGCTCCATCGAGGACGGCCTGGGTGAGCGCGACTGGGCCTCCTGGCAGATGATGACGGAGCGGCTGGGCGGGCACCTGCAGTTGGTCGGCGACGACCTCTTCGTCACTAACCCGGAGCGGCTACGCCGCGGCATCGCCGAGGGCGTCGCCAACGCCGTCGTGGTCAAACCCAATCAGATCGGCACGCTCACGGAGACTCGAGAAACCATCGCCGTCGCGCAGGCGGCGGGGTACGCGGTGATCCTCTCCCACCGTTCCGGCGAGACCGAGGACACGAGCATCGCCGACCTGGCCGTGGCGGTGGGCGCGGGGCAGATCAAGACGGGCGCGCCCTCCCGCGGCGAGCGCGTCGCCAAATACAATCAGTTGCTGCGGATCGAGGAAGAACTTGGCCCGGCCGCAGAGTACGCCGGGCCGGCAGGTCTGCGCGCTCCTCGCTGATCGAGGGAGGGACATCCATGCCCGCGTACACGCACCGGCGCCGGCCCCTGCACGAAGTGACCCGCGATCTCGTGGCCACGGCGATGGGGCGGGAGCCCGCGGACCTGATCATCCGCAACGGCCGGTTGGTCAACGTGAACACCGCGCAGATGCAGGACGGAATCGACGTCGCCGTGCGCCACGGTTTCATCGCCTTCGTCGGCGACGCCGCGCACATTCCGGTGGGCTCCGGAACCACCGTCGTCCCCGCGGCCGGACGCTACCTCCTCCCCGGATTCATCGACACGCACCTGCACGTAGAGAGCAGCATGATCGACGTGCGCGGCTTTGCCCGCGCCGTGCTGCCGGAGGGCACGACGACGATCGCCTGCGATAACCACGAGATCACCAACGTCTTCGGCCTGCGCGCAGTGGAACTCTTCCACGCGGCGGCGCAGGGCCTGCCGCTCAAGGTACTGGTGGCGATGCCGGTCTGCGTCCCCTCGATCCCTGGGTTCGAGGACGCCGGCGCCACGATCACCGCTCGGGAGGTGGCCGAGGCCTACCGCCGCGGCTGGGCGCAACTGCAGGGGGAACAGATGAACTTCCCCGGCGTGATCTACGGCGATCCGAATGTGCACGCGATCCTCGCAGCCTCGCTGCAGGCGGGCGTCGTGCTCACCGGGCATTACGCCAGTCCGGAGATCGACCGCGGGCTGCCG
>CAYHPT010000086.1:0-5462 GCA_964358435.1 uncultured bacterium
CGACCGGAAGCTGGAGGAGCTGCAGGCCCGGGGCGTGGACGTCATCAATTTGGGGATTGGCGACCCCGATCTTCCGACCCCGGAGCACATCGTCGAGGCCCTGACCCGCGCCGCGCGCGACCCGCGCTCGCACCGGTATCCACCCTACGCCGGGATCCGTGACTTCCGCGAAGCGGTGGCGGAGTGGTACCGCCGCCGGTTTGACGTCCGCCTCGACCCCGAACGCGAGGTACTGGCCCTGATCGGCTCCAAGGAGGGCCTGGCGCATCTGCCGTGGGCCATCCTGAACCCCGGGGAGGCGGCCCTCGTCCCCGACCCCGGCTACCCGGTCTACCGGTCCGCCACGATCCTGGCAGAGGGAGAGCCCATTGCCGTACCGCTCCAGCCCGACCGGGGATTCCTGCCGGACCTGGCCGCCATTGCGCACGAGACCGCGCGGCGGGCGCGGATCCTCTTTCTCAACTACCCGAACAACCCGACCGCGGCCACGGCCGCACTGACCTTCTTTCAGGACGTGGTGAAGTTTGCGCAGGAAAATGGCGTTTTCGCTGCCCACGACAACTCCTACTCCGAGATCGCCTACGATGGGTACCGGCCGCGGAGCTTCCTGCAGGCCGACGGTGCCCGGGAGGTAGGGGTGGAGTTTCACTCCCTCTCCAAGACCTACTGCATGACCGGATGGCGCATCGGTTTCGTCGTCGGCAACGCGATGGTGATCGCGGCACTCGGCCGGATCAAGACCAACATCGACTCCGGGATCTTCCGGGCGGTGCAGGAAGCCGGGATCGCCGCACTCATGGGCCCAGAGGAGCCGCTGCGCCAGCGGCTGGAGGTGTTCCAGCGCCGCCGCGACCGCGTGGTCGATACGCTGACCGCCCTCGGCTGGAAACCTCCGCGGCCGCAGGCCACATTCTACATCTGGATGCAGGCGCCAGGCGGCCGCACCGGGACCGAGTTCGCGGCGGAAGTGCTGGAGCGCACCGGCGTCGTGCTGACGCCGGGGCTCGGCTACGGCCAGCAGGGCGAGCGCTACGTCCGGCTTTCCCTGACCACCCCCGACGCCCGACTGGACGAGGCGCTGAACCGCTTGACCCGCACCTTCGGAGGTGAGTAGCGCATCCCGCAGATCTGGGGACTAACCCGCGCGATCGATCCCACCCACCGGCGCATGCTGCAGGCGCTGCTCCGCCAGCGCATCCCCCAGGACCGTGTGGTCGCCGCAGATCTACTCCAGACTCTGGCCCACCTGGCCCACGCTCTGAAGCGCGAGGTGGGCGTCTACGTCGACCGCCACGGGACGGTGCGCGAGGTCGTCGTCAGCCGGCGGTGGCAGGAACTGCTGCCGACCTTGACTGCACGAGCTTCAGCCACGCGCCTGATCGGCCTGCGGTACATCGCCGCGCGGCCCGAGGCGGAGAGCGCGCCGGCGGAGGGAGACCGCCGCCACGTCATCGAGGCGCGGCTCGACCTCGCCCTGATCATCGGCTCGCGCAAAGGCGCGCCCACCGACGGATGGCTGATCATGCTGGCGCCGACGGCCAATGGCGCCGACCCGCAGACCGCAACCGAAGGCCCGCATGCGCCGGACGTCTTGGTCCACCTGGAGGCCGCGCCGCGGATCAAGGCGGTTGAAGGCGCCCTGCGCCGGAGCCCTACGGTGATCACGGCGGGGGTGCGGCCGGAGCGCGCCATTCTGGTGGGACTCTCCCTGTCGACCGACGGGACGAAGCCGGGGGCGATACCGGATCTCCCGATCGGCGCCTCCCTGGAGGAACTTTCCCGGTTGGCCGAGACCGCGGGCGCGGAGGTCTGCGCGCACATCACGCAGGCGCGGGCTAAACGCGACCCGGCCACGTTCATCGGCCGGGGCAAGGTCGGCGAGCTCCTCCGCCTGTGCGAGGAGCACGATGCGGACCTGGTGATCTTCGACGACGAACTCGCCCCGGCTCAGCAGCGGAACCTGGAACGGGAGTTGGGCCGGAAGGTGGTGGATCGCACCGCGCTGGTGCTGGATATTTTCGCCCGCCGGGCGCAGACGCGGGAAGGGCGGCTGCAGGTCGAACTGGCGCAGCTAACCTACCTGCTGCCGCGTCTGACCGGACGCGGGGTCTTGCTCTCGCGCCTGGGCGGCGGTATCGGCACACGCGGCCCCGGTGAAACGAAACTCGAGGTCGACCGGCGCCGCATCCGGCAGCGCATTACCGACCTGCGCCACGAATTGGACGAGGTGACGCGGCGCCGCATCCGGCAGCGCGCCGCCCGCCGCCGGACGGGACATCCTGTGGTCGCCATCACCGGCTACACCAACGCCGGGAAGTCTACCCTGCTCAACGCGCTCACCAGCGCCGGCGTCCTGGTCGAAGACAAGCTCTTCGCCACCCTCGATCCCACTGTCCGCAAGGTGGCCCTGCCCAACCATCAGACCGTCCTCCTGGTGGACACCGTCGGGTTCATCCATAAGCTCCCCACGCACCTAGTGGCGGCGTTCCGGGCGACGCTGGAGGAGGCTGTGGACGCCGACCTGCTCGTGCACGTGGTGGACGTGAGCGACCCGCAGTGGCGCCACCAGCAGGCCGTGGTGAACCGCGTGCTGGAGGAGTTAGGTGCCGGCGACCGGCCGCAGGTGGTGGCCTTCAACAAGATCGACCGTCTGCCGGTGCCGGTGCGCCAGGATCTACGCCCGGAGAATCCGGAGGCGGTCCTGATCTCGGCACAACACGGCGTGGGCCTGGTCAATCTGACGCGCCGCATCGCTCAGCGTCTGCCCGAGCGCCTGGTCCGCCTGCACCTGGTGGTGCCGTACGCGCAGGCCGGCGCGCTGGCCCAGGTCTTCGCCCAGGGCCGCGTGCTGGCGCAGCGGTACGAGGAGGAGGGGATCATCGTCGATGCCGAGGTCCCTCCCGCGCTGGCCGCGCGCCTGCGCAACGTGGTGGGCCGTTAGGCGGGGTTGACCGGACCGTGAGCGACGCCCAGACCGCCCGCGCCCTCTTGCGCCGACGGATCGCCGAGGGGGACATCGTCGTCGCCGTCGGAGCGTACGACGGCCTCTCCGCCCGCCTGGTTGAGGATGCCGGGTTCGAGGCCGTCTACGCCAGCGGTGGCGCCATCGCCCGCAGCACCGGCCTACCGGACCTCGGCCTGCTCAGTTTGAGCGAGATGGTAGAGCGGGTCCGCCAGATCACCCAGGCGGTGCGCGTTCCCGTCATCGCCGACGCCGACACGGGGTACGGCAACGCGCTGAACGTGCGCCGCGCCGTCCGCCTCTACGAGGAAGCGGGCGTGGCCGCGCTGCACCTGGAAGACCAGATCACCCCCAAACGGTGTGGCCACTATGAAGGGCAGGAGGTGATCGCCGCCGAGGAGATGGTGGGGAAGATCCACGCGGCCGTGGAGGCGCGGAGCGATTCCCATCTAGTGATCATCGCCCGGACGGACGCGCGGGGGGCGGCAAGTTTGGAGGAGGCCCTGCGGCGCGCCCGACTCTACGCCGAGGCCGGAGCGGACGTGCTCTTCGTCGAAGCGCCGCACTCGCTCGATGAAGTTCGCGCGATCGCCGGGGCGGTGCGCACACCACTGCTCTACAACCTGACGTACAGCGGGAAGAGCCCCGTCCTGCCGCCGGCGGACCTGGCGGCGCTAGGGTACCGCATCGTGATCTTCCCCGCCGACCTGCAACTCGGGGCGATCCACGGCATGCAGCAGGTGCTGGCGAGCCTGCGCCGTGAAGGGCTAACGCCGGAGAGGCTGCGGGCGTCTTTCCAGGAGCGCGATGCACTCGTCCGACTGGCCGACTACATGGGGCTGGCCGACCGCTACGCGGCCGAAGACGAGCGGGCCGGAGGTGGGGGAGGGACAAAGCGATGAGCACCCGCCCTGGCATCGACGTCATCGTGGTCGGCGCCGGGAACGCGGCGCTGACCGCTGCCATCGCCGCCCGAGAAGCCGGGGCCTCGGTCGCGGTCCTGGAGAAGGCTCCGCTTGAACTCCGCGGCGGGAACACCCGCTTCACCGGCGGCGTCTTCCGGTTCGCCTACAACAACCTCGACGAGGTGCTCCGCCTCCTATCCGCACCCCCGGACGCCGAGGTAGAGGTCGACCCTTACCCACCCGACCGCTACTACGCCGACATCATGCGCACCAGCGGCGGCCTGGCCGACCCGCTGCTCACCGGCATCCTGGTGGAGCGCTCCGGCGAGACTGTGGAGTGGATACGCGACCTCGGGGTGGAGTGGGAACTGAGCGAGATCTTCGGGGTGCGCCAGGGACGGCAGTGGCGTTTCCCACCCGGCGTGGTCCTGCAGACGCGCGGCGCAGGACTGGGACTGAGCGCGTCGCTGTTTCGCATCGCGGAGAGCCTGGGCATCGAGATCGCCTACGAGACCAAGGCCGTCCGGCTGCGCTTCGATGAGACGGGCCGCGTCCGCGGCCTGACCGTGCGCAGCCCCGCCGGCACCGCCGACGTGGAGGCGCCCGCCGTCATCCTGGCCAGCGGCGGCTTTGAGGCCAATCCGGAGATGCGGGCGCGCTACCTCGGCGTCGGCTGGGACACCGTCACCGTGCGCGGTACCGCCTACAACACCGGCGAGGTGCTGGCGGCGGCGCTGGAGGCCGGCGCGCAGCCTTATGGCCACTGGAGCGGCTGCCACGCCACGCCCGTCGACGCCACCGCGCCGCCGGTCGGCGACCTCCGTCTGACCGACAAGACCAACCGCCTCTCGTATCCCTTCGGCATCATGGTCAACGTGGAAGGCCGGCGCTTCGTGGACGAAGGCGAGGATTTCTCGCAGTACACCTACGCCAAGATCGGCCGCGCTATCCTGGCCCAGCCGCACAACCGCGCCTGGCAGATCTTCGACCAGCAGACCGTGCACCTCCTGGAGGAACGCTACACGACCGGCCGCCCGGTGCAGGCCGAGACGATCGAGGCGCTGGCCGACGGGATGGGGGTGACGCGTCCGATGCTGGGGGAAACGGTTCATGCCTTCAACGCCGCGGCCCGCGGGGGACGTTTCGACCCGGCAGTGCGGGACGGGAAGGCCACCCAGGGACTGCAGCCGCCCAAGTCCAACTGGGCGGTGCCGCTGGAGCACCCGCCGTTTGTAGCCTACGCCGGCACCTGCGGCATCACCTTCACCTACGGGGGCCTGCGGGTGGACTAGCAGGCGCGGGTGCTGGACACCGAGAATCATGTCATCCCAGGGCTCTACGCGACCGGGGAGATCACCGGCGGGTTCTTCTACTTCAACTACCCGGCGGGCGCCGGGCTGATGCGCGGCGCGGTCTTCGGGCGGATCGCCGGACGGGAGAGCGCCCGCGTGGCCGCGCGGTCGGCATGAAGGCGCACCCGCTGGTAGTGCGCGATCGGTCACGGGAGTAGGGAGGGGGAGGGCACCATGCAGCGGCGCGTTCCAGCGATTGTCATGCGGGGTGGGACCAGCCGGGCGGTCTTCTTTCACCAGCAC
>CAYHPT010000087.1:0-5449 GCA_964358435.1 uncultured bacterium
GGCTGCGGCGTCCCGAACACGCCGGGCTGCGCCAGGCGGTGCGGACGCGCTTCGCGGACTCCAGCCTGATGCCGGTGAGTTGATCCGTGGGCCGGGCCCGGCAGCGCGGCGGAGTGCGCCCCACGGCGCACCGGGTGCGCGACGCGCTCTTCAACAGCCTGGGAGCGCGGGTGGAGGATGCGGAGGTACTGGACCTGTACGCCGGTACCGGCGCGCTGGGCCTGGAGGCGCTCTTCCGGGGCGCGCGCGCCGTCGTGTTCGTGGAACGCGATCCGCGCCTCGTTGCTCAGATCCGAGAGCGGGTGCGGGCGGAGGGGTGGCAGGAGCGGGCGCAGGTCTGGCGCGCGCAGGTGCGGAATGCGCTGCGGGACCTGGCCGAGGGGGGACGGCGGTTCGATCTCATCCTGCTCGATCCGCCGTACGGCCGCGGGCTGCTGCAGGAGACGCTGGACGCGCTGGCCGCGGGCGTGCTGCTGCGTCCGGGGACGCGGCTTGTCGCCGAGGGGCACTGGCGGGAGGAACCGCACACGCCGCCGGGGTTCGTCTGCGTCCGCGCCGCCCGCTACGGGGAGACGGGGTTGTGGGAGTTTGCCGCCCAGCAGGACACTGGCGGTGCGCGCACAGAGGAGGCCGACCGTGACGACGGCGATCTACCCGGGGAGTTTTGATCCGGCGCACAATGGGCATCTCGACGTGATCCAGCGGGCGGCCGCGCTCTTCGACCGCGTGGTGGTCGCCGTCGCGGAGGAGACGCGCAAGGACGGCCTCTTCCCCGCGGCGGAGCGGGCGGCAATGTTGCGGGACGCGACGAAGCACATCCGCGGCGTGGAGGTGCGCCCCTACACGGGGCTCACCGTCACCTTCGCGCGGCGCGTCGGCGCGGACGTGATCGTGAAAGGATTGCGGGGCGTAGAGGATTTCGAGCAAGAGCTGCGCCAGGCGGTGATGAACCGGCGCCTGGGCGGGCTGGATACCGCCTTCTTCATGCCCTCGCCGCCCTACGCGCAGATCAGCTCGACGTTGCTCCGCGAGGTCGTGCGGCTGGGCGGGGACGTCTCCGGTTTCGTCCCTTCCCCCGTGGCCCGCCGCCTCGCCTCGCCCGGCCGGGCGAAGGGCCGCCCGCGCACTGCCCGCCGCACCCACCCGGCGCGGCGGCGGAGGGGCTGATGGATTCGGTCCTCTCCCTGCTCGACCGCATCGAGGCGGTGGTGACGCGCGCCGCGCCCGTGCCCCTTTCGGACAGACGGATGGTGGACGTGCAGGATGTCCTGGGGCTGCTGCGCATGGTGCGGTCCCATCTGCCGGCGGAACTGCACCGGGCGCAGCGCCTGAGCGAGGAGGCGGAGGCGCTGCACCGGCGCGCCACGGATGAGGCGCGACGGATCATCATAGAGGCGGAGGCGCACGCCCGGCGGCTGGTGGACGAGGGTGCGGTGCTGGCCGAGGTGGAGCGGCGGAAGGCGCAGGTGCTGGCCGCAGCCGAGGAGGAGGCGGCGCGCATCCGCCGGGGGGCGGAGGAATACGCCTCGGGCGTGCTCGCCGATCTGGAGGCCCAGATCACACGCCTCCTCGGCGCCATCCAGCGGGGGAAGACGATGCTGGAGACGTCGGAGCGCTGACCCGCTGGCGGGGGCCGGCCTTTTCCTGTGGCGCGAGCCGCCGGGCCGGTATAAAATGACTAGAGTTTGCTGGGAGTGCGCTCGTGATTGTTGATTTGGACGAGATCGGCCGAGAGCAACCGGCGGGCACGGTCTTGGCCTTCGCCGAGAAGGTCGAGAGCGGGGCGGAGATTTCCTTCGCCCCGCAAGTGGAGGGCGAGATCCGGTTCACCCGCGCCGGCGACACGGTCTGGGTGGACGGGACCGTCGGCACCACGGTCACACTGACCTGCGGCCGGTGCCTGCGCACCTTCGAACATCGGCTGGTCGGCGCCTTTCACGAGGGGTTCCGCACCGCTGCGACGGGCGCGACTCTGCGGCCGCGCGACGGCGGGAACCTGATCCTGACGCTGGAAGGGTCGATGCTCGACGTCACCGAGGTAGTGCGGCAGCACCTGCTGATGGCGCCGCCGATGGTGCCGCTGTGTCGGCCGGCGTGCCGGGGGCTCTGCCCCGTCTGCGGCGCGGACCGCAACGAGGTGGCCTGCGGCTGCGTCCTGGAGGAGATGGACCCGCGGCTGGCGGCGCTGCGCGGCTTCCGCCCGGCCTTCGGCTAGGGGCAGCGCACCGACCGCAACGAGGAGGAGAGGACGTGGGGATTCAGAAGCGACGTCATTCCCGGGCCCGGATCGGGCGGAAGCGCCGCCAGTGGCGGGCCGCTGCGGTCACGCTCGTGAAGTGCCCGCAGTGCCACAATCCAACCAGGCCGCACCATGTCTGCCCGACGTGCGGATACTACGCCGGCCGGCCGGTGATCGAGCGCGAGACGGCTGAGAAATAGCCCCGTGACATCGACCCTGGACGGGCGGAGGTGCCAGGGCGCGTGGCCGTGCGCATAGCCGTCGACGGCATGGGCGGTGACCACGCTCCCGAGGAGGTGGTCGCGGGGGCGGTGCAGGCGGCCTCCGCCCTGGGCGTGGAGATTGCGCTGGTCGGTCCCGCGGCCCGGCTGAGCACCCTGCTGCGCGCGCACCACGCGCAGCACCTCCCCATCGAAGTGCTCGACGCCCCCGAAGTCATCGCGATGCACGAGTCGCCGGCGATGGCGGTGCGTAAGAAGCGCCGCTCCTCCATCCACGTGGCGCTGCAGCAGATCCGCGAGGGGAAAGCCGCGGCGGCGGTGAGCGCCGGGAACACCGGGGCGGTCATGGGCGCGGCGCTACTCACCCTCGGCCGCATCCCCACGATCGATCGACCGGCCATCGCGGCCGTCCTCCCGACCCTGCAGAAGACCCCGGCAATTCTGCTGGACGTTGGCGCGAACGTGGACTGCAAGCCGAAGCACCTGCTGCAGTTCGGCGTGATGGGGCATGTCTACGCGCACCGTGTCCTGGGGATCCCCTCGCCGCGCGTCGCCATCCTGAGCAACGGGGCAGAGGCGACCAAAGGGAATGAGCTGGCTATCCGCGCCGCCGAGCTGCTACGCGAGTCCGGGTTGAACTTCATCGGCAACGTCGAGGGGCGCGATTTCTTCAACGGTCTGGCCGACGTCGTCGTCTGCGACGGGTTTGTCGGCAACGTCGTCCTGAAGTTCGTCGAAGGGCTCGCCCTGGCCCTGCGCCAGGTGGTGCGAGACGAACTCGGCGGTGGTGTCGGGCCACTGCTTGGTCTGTATCTGGCCCCGTTGAAGCGGAGGGGCATGAACCTGTGGCGCCGTATGGACTACCGGGAGTACGGCGGCGCGCCGCTCTTGGGAATGAACGGCGTCGTGATCATCGCCCACGGCAGCTCCAACGCCCGGGCCGTCCACAACGCCATCCGGGTGGCCGCCGAGGCTGCGGCGCGTCAGATCGTAGAACCAATCGCCGCGGAGATGGCACAGATCGAACAGCGGATGCGCCCCGTGCCGCTGCCGCTGGGCCTGCGGCCGCCTGCGGAATCCGGCGGAGCGGAGGCGTGACCGCCGCGCGCGGCTCGACCATCGTCGGCCTGGGGCGGGCCGTCCCCAGCCAGGTGCTGACCAACGCCGACCTGGAGCGGATGGTCGATACCACCGACGAGTGGATCATTACCCGCACCGGCATTCGCGAGCGGCGGGTCGCCCCCGATGGGGTGGCCACCTCGGACCTGGCGTATGAAGCCGCAGTGGAGGCGCTGGGCGACTCTGGGGTGGCGGCCGCCGACCTGGACCTGATCATCGTCGGCACGGCGACGCCCGACATGGTGTTCCCGGCGACGGCCTGCCTGCTGCAGGACCGCCTGGGGGCGAAGAAGGCCGGCGCCTTTGACGCCTCCGCGGCTTGTACCTCCTGGGTCTACGGCTGCGCGATGGCGCACGGGTACATCGCCGCGGGCCTCGCAGAAAACGTCCTCGTCGTCGGCGCGGAGACACTCTCCCGCATCACCAACTGGAAGGATCGCTCCACCTGCGTGCTCTTCGGCGACTCCGCGGCCGCGGTGGTACTGCGGCCCGCCGAACCGGGACAGGGATTTCTCTCTTTTATCCTCGGCTCCGACGGCTCGGGCGGGTCCCTGCTCAACCTGCCCGCCGGCGGGTCGCGCCTGCCCGCCAGTTTCGAGACCGTAGAGCGAGCGCAGCACTACATCCACATGAACGGCCGGGAGGTCTACAAGTTCGCCGTGCGCTGCATCCCCCGCGCCATCAAGGCCGCGGCGGAGCGCGCCCGCCTGTCGCTGGATGAGGTGAATTGCTTCATCCCGCACCAGGCCAACATCCGCATCATCGACGCCGCCGCGCAACGGCTGGGGCAGCCGCGGGAGAAGTTCTTCACCAACGTGGAGCGCTACGGCAACACTTCCTCCGCCTCGGTGCCGGTCGCCCTCTACGAGGCCTATGATCAGGGACGGATCAACCCCGGCGACCTGCTCATCCTGGTGGCGTTCGGCGGCGGTCTGACCTGGGGCGCCGCCGCCCTGCGCTGGACCAAACCGCTCCGCGGCACGCTATAGCATGATCGCCTTCGTCTTTCCCGGGCAGGGCGCGCAGTATGTCGGCATGGGGCAGTCCATCGCCGCGCGCTTTCCCGCAACGGCGGACCTCTTCGCCCGCGCCGGCGCGGTCCTCGGCTTCGACCTGTTGACGCTCTGCGCCGAAGGCCCGGAAGAGCGGCTGCGCGCCACCGAGAACACCCAGCCCGCCGTGCTCGTCACCGATCTGGCCTGCGCGGCGGCGCTGGCGGCGCACGGGGTCCGGCCCGACGTTGTCGCCGGGCTGAGCCTGGGGGAGTACGCGGCGCTGGTCTCGGCCGGGGTGATGGGCTTCGAGGACGCCGTGCGGCTGGTCCGGCAGCGCGGCCTCTTCATGCAGGAGGCGACGGCCGGGCGGGAGGTGGCGATGGCGGCAGTGATCGGCCTGGAGGCGGAGAAGGTGGAGCGCCTCTGCGCCGAACACCGCCACCTCGGTGTGGTCGAGCCGGCCAATTACAACGGTGCCGGACAGATCGTCATCGGGGGCGACGCGCCCGCGGTCCGGGCGGCCGTGGGCGCGGCCAAAGCCGCGGGGGCGCGCCGCGCGGTACTGCTCGGCGTGAGCGCCCCGTTTCATACCAGCTTGATGGTCCCGGCGGCGGAGCGCCTGGCCGCGGTGCTGGAGCGTGTGCCACTGGCCGACGCCGCCCCGCCGGTTGTCTCCAACGTGACCGCCGAGCCGGTGCGGCCGGCCGAGGAGATCCGCCGCCTGCTCGTGCGCCAGGTGGCCGCGCCGGTGCGCTGGGAGGCATCGGTGCGGCGCATGGTGGCGATGGGTGTGTCGGTCTTTGTCGAGGTCGGTCCCGGGACGAGCCTGTCGGGGCTGATCAAGAAGACCGTGGCGGCGACCGTGCTGCACGTGG
>CAYHPT010000088.1:0-5445 GCA_964358435.1 uncultured bacterium
TCAACCAGGAGGCGCAGGCGGACACCCCGCTGCCGGGCGGGACTTGGATCCCGGCCGCGTTCAGGGCGATCTCGACGCCGCCGAGCACCCCCAGCACCTCGATCTCGTTCAGCCAGCCGAGGTGCCCGATGCGGAAGACCCGCCCGCGCAGTCTGCCCAATCCGGCGCCAAGCGAGAGGTGCAGGTGCGCGGCGGCCCACGCGATCAGGCGGCCGCTGTCCATCCCCTCCGGCAGCACCACCGCGGTCAGCGTCGGCGAATAGGACTGCGCATCGCTGCAGAGGATCGGGAGTTCCCACGCCCGCACGGCGCGGCGCACTCCCTCCGCGAGACGGGTGTGCCGGGCGAAGACCTGCGCCAGCCCTTCCTCAAAGAGCAGGTGCAGCGCCTCGCGCATCCCCAGCAGCAGCGAGGTCGCCGGCGTGTAGGGGAAGAAGCCGTCCCGGTTCTGCGCGATGACCGGCCGCCAGTCCAGGAAGTAGCGGGGACTGCCGCCGCGCTCGCCCGCCGCCAGCGCGCGCGGGCCCACGCAGAGGATCGCCGTGCCGGGCGGCAGCATCAGCCCCTTCTGCGATCCGCACACCGCCACGTCCACGCCCCATTCGTCGAAACGAAAGTCGATGCTGCCCAGTGAACTCACCACATCCACCAGCAACAGTGCGGGGTGCCGCGCCGCGTCCATTGCCGCACGCACGGCGGCGACGTCGGAGGTCACTCCGGTGGAGGTCTCGTTGTGCACCACCAGAACCGCCTTGATCGCGTGGGCGCGGTCGGCGGCGAGCCGCTCCTGAATCGCCTCCGGGGAGACGGCCGCCCCCCAGGGGATGGCGATCTCCTCCACGTCCATCCCCAGCGCCTGCGCGCATTGGGCGAAGAGCGTGCCGAACTGGCCGTTGACCGCGGCCAGCACCCGGTCGCCCGGGGGAAGCGTATTGACGATCGACGCCTCCCATCCCGCCGTCCCCGAACCGGGGAAGAGAACCACCGTGCCCGCGGTCGTCTGAAAGACCCGCTTCAACCCGTCCAGCAGTTCCCGCGTGAGCGCGGCGAACTCGGCGCCGCGGTGGTCCAGCACCGGCTGCGCCTTGGCGCGGAGGATCCGCTCCGGCACGTTGGGCGGTCCTGGCACTTGGAGAAAGGGACGGCCCGGCATGGTTCACTCCACCTCGGCGCTCCATAGATTCCGCGCCTCTTGTGCCCTTCCTCTCCCGGCGCGGCGCAGACCTCGCCCGCACCGGCGGCGAAGCACCATGGGATCACCCGCAAATACGACGAAAGAAGGAAAAGCGCGGCGGGCGCCGGAATCTTCGTGGTCAAACATCCAACGGATCCCGATCGGCCTTGCGTCGTCCTGCGATCCTCACCCTGATCATTGCGCTGACGTCCGTTTTCTCGCCCGCCGCGGCTCAAGACCCACCCGTCCGCCTCGGCATCGATGTGTTCCTCAGCGAGCCCGCCCCGCTGCAGGGACGGCGCGTCGGCCTGGTGACCCATCAGGCCGGCGTCACCCGTGAGGGGCACCCCACGGCCGTGGCGCTGACGCGCATCGCGGGCGTCAAGCTCACGGCGCTCTTCGCCCCGGAGCACGGACTGGACGGCTCCTCCGGCGCCGGCCGGCCGGTGCCGACCATTCCCGGACGCACACCGGTCTACAGCCTCTACGGCGGCACGTTCCGGCCCACGCGCGACATGCTGGCGCGCGTGGACGTACTGGTCGTCGACCTGCAGGACGTGGGATCGCGACCGTATACATACGCCTCCACAATGGCCATGGTCATGGAGGCGGCACGCGAGGCGGGCAAGCCGGTGGTCGTCCTCGACCGTCCGAATCCGCTGGGCGGCGTGATCGTCGACGGGCCCATCCTGGAGCCGCAGTTCCGCTCCTTCATCGGCCTCTATCCCATCCCTATGGTGCATGGGATGACCATCGGCGAACTGGCCCGGCTCTACAATGACGCCTTCGGCATCGGCGCGAAGCTCACCGTGATCCCGATGGAAGGGTGGACGCGCACAATGACGTGGGCGGACACCCGGTTGGGCTGGGTCAATCCCTCGCCGGGAATCACGACGGAGGACGCGCCCTTCTTCTACGCGGCCACCGGACCGCTGGACGGGGCCAACCTCTGGAATGGGGTGGGGACGGCCTCGCGCTTCCAGGTGGTCCTGGCCACGTGGCTCGACGGCGCCCGCCTGACCGAGCGGCTCAACCAGAAGAATCTCCCCGGGGTGCGCTTCTCGCCCTCGGCCATCCCACACCCGCGGACGGGCCGCATCTTCCGCGGCGTGCGGCTGCACATCACCGACCGCCTGCAGTTCCGCCCGGCGACGACCACCGTCACCATCCTGGCGGAGATCCGCCGGATGTACCCGGACAAGTTCACCTTCCACCGCGCGCGGCGGGGACGGTACCTCTTCGACATCGTCTGGGGTACGAAGGAGGTCCGGCTGGCGCTCAGCCGCGGGGATCCGGCGGAGTCGATCGTGGCCCGCTGGCAGCCGGCGCTGGCGAAGTTCCAGCGGCGGCGCGAGGCCTACCTGCTCTACCGCTAGTCCGGCCGGAGCCTACCCTTTTACCGCGCCCGTCGTCAGCCCGGCGATGAAGCGGTCGATGAAGAGGTTGTAGACAATGGCGATGGGGATGCTGGTGATCAGCGCGGCGGCCATCATGGCGCCCCAGTTGAAGACATCGCGGAAGAGCGCCACCGGAATGCCCTGGCTCACCGTCATCTTGCCCACAGAACTGATGAACGTAAGGGCATAGACGAAGTCCTGCATCACCAGCGTGAAGGCAAAAATCGCGGCGGTGAAGATGCCCGAGACGGCCAGCGACAGCACGACCTTCCGCATCGCCGCGAGGCGGCTGTAGCCGTCGATCATCGCCTGCTCCTCAATATCCCGCGGGATGGAGCGGAAGAAACCCATCATCAACCACGTACAGAATGGGATGGTGAAGGTGGGATAGACCAGCACCAGCGCCCACAGCGAGTTCGAGAGGCCGAGGACGGCGATCACGCGCGCGAAGGGGATAAAGAGCAGGGTCGGCGGGATCAGATAGGTTAAGAAGATGCCAATCCCCAGCCGCTCCCCCCATCGCCCGGTCAGTCGGGCCAGAGCGTAACCGGCGGGTACGGCAAGCACCATGGTGATCACCACCACTGCGGCGCCGACCAGCACCGTGTTGCGCACCCACGTCAGGTAGGCCGTCTCCTGGAGAAGGTACCGCATGTGGTCGAGCGTCGGGGGAAGGTTGAAGATCCAGGGGATGTGTGCGCGCACCGTGCCCCCCACGTACAGGTCGTTGTCCTGCTTGAACGCCGTCACGAACATCCAATAAAAGGGGAAAAACGCGAAGAGGGTGAAGCCGAGCGCGGCGGCATAGAGGGCGATCCGCTTTAGTAGCCGCACGGCACGCCGCGCGGTCATCCCCCCACCTCTGCCCGCCGCGCCACGCGCAGCATGAGGATGGCCACGACGACCAGCACCGGCAAGAGGAAGAGGGCGATCGCCGCGCCCTGCCCCAGATCGCCCCCGAGGATGCCCCGCTGGAACGCCAGGCTGGCCAGGACGTGCGTGCTATTGTACGGGCCGCCGCGCGTCACCAGGTAGACGATGCTCAGGTCGGTCGAGGTGAAGACCACGCCGAACAGGACCGCCACCGTCGCCACCGGCAGCAGCAACGGCAGGTTCACCTGGAAGAGTCGGCGCCAGAAGGAAGCGCCGTCGATCACGGCCGCCTCCCGGATCTCGATGGGGATGGCGTTCAGGCCGGCGAGCACGATCACGGTGGCGAAGGGGAACATCCGCCAGACGTGCACGGTGATGATCGCGATTATGGCGAGCGTCGGGTCGCCGAGCCAGTAGAGCCAGCCTTTATACAACCCCCCCGCCCTAAGGGTCCAGTTGACCACGCTGAAGGTCGAGTCGAAGATCCATGTCCAGGCCATCGCCGCCAGCGAGACCGGCACCGCCCACGGGAGCAGCAGGAGCATCCGCACGGCGCGCTTCCCGAAAAAGGCCGCCTCCAGGACGTTGGCGGCGGCCGTCGCCAGGACCATCACCAGTACCTGCGATACGACCGTGAAGACGATGGTGTTCCGCAGGGTCAGCCGAAACTGGGCGTCGGCGATGATCGTGGTGAAGTTGCGCAGCCCTACCCAGGGAAAGGACAGCGTGCCGGATCTCGCCGCGCTGAAGCTGAGAAGGATGGCCAGGACGAAGGGGACGCCCACCAGCACGATGACGTAAAGGAAAGCGGGAGCGAGGAGGACGCGGCCGAGCGCATCCTCCCGGTCAGCCAGTGTGCGCCGCCGCAAGGCGGTCGCCGCCGGCCGGATCAACGGCTGCACTTCCTTACGCAGCGCCATCCTGCCGACTGCGCCCCGTGCTGCGGTTAAAGTACCGCATCGCCCGCCGCAGCACGGCAAACTCGTAGACCTGCCCTTCCGCGATCGGCGTCGTGATCGTCACCGGCAGGGCGGCGATCACGGGCTGGTCCGACCGCAACTTTTCCTCCAGTTGCCCGTAGGCCAGCCGGTCCGCGCCGAGGTGCTCCACCTGCCGCACGCGCAGGTGGTAGGTGACGACCTCCTCATGTGCGGCGAATACCGACTTCGGCAAGAAGTGCTCCGGTCGGAAACCGAAGAGCGTCTCGTCGTCGTGTTCCACGAGGTTCATTGGCGGCGACCCGAGGAAGGTGGCGACGAAGGTGTCCGCGGGGTGCTCATACACGTCCTGCGGATTTCCGATCTGCCGCACCTTGCCCTTGTTCATCACGGCGATGCGCTCGCCCAGGCCCATCGCCTCCACCTGGTCGTGCGTCACGTAGATGGTCGTCGTGCCGAGCTGCCGCTGGAACTCCTTTAGTTCGTAGCGCGCGATCGCCCGCAGCTGCGCGTCCAGGTTGGAGAGGGGCTCGTCGAAGAGAAAGACCTTGGGGTCCCGCACCACCGCCCGGGCCAGGGCCACGCGCTGCCGCTCGCCGCCGGAGAGCTGGCGTGGAAACCGGTCGAGCAGCCGCTCGATGCCGAACATGCGCGCGCCGCCGTGCACCCGCTCCTTCAGGGTCGGCGCGGGCATACCCATCGCCTCCAGCGGGAAGGCGATGTTGCGGTAGGCGGTCTTGTGCGGATAGAGGGCGTAGCTCTGGAAGACCATGGCGATGTCGCGGTCGCGCGGCGGCACGTCCTCGTCCACGCGCTCGCCCGCGATGTAGATCTCGCCGGCGGTCGGTATCTCCAGGCCGGCGATCATGCGCATCAGGGTGGTCTTGCCACAGCCGGACGGGCCGAGGAGGACGACCAGTTCTCCGTCCTTGACCTCCAGGTCGACGCCGTCAACCGCCCGCACGTCGCCGAAATGCTTGTGCAGGTTGCGCGTCTCTACATACCCCATCGGCGTCTCCGCCCTCGGCCTGACGTGTAGAGGTGCGCCCTGGTCTCCAGGGCG